>CBFDCH010000011.1:0-12485 GCA_965603235.1 uncultured bacterium
GCACATTGGTGGGATCTATATATCCCCGCCTCTGAAACGGGTGTTTGAATGTGTATAATTGCTTGATTACTCCAAGCTTTTTATTGTATAGATTGATGGAAAAATGGAGGGTACGCTCAACAACCTTTAACTTCATACCCACAAATTTACCTCCAATCGCCTTGTAATTGACATTGGAGGCCGCTGTGTCCTGCTGGCTGATAAAATCCCCGTCCGGCGTATAGTATGACAATCGCCCCACACTATTGACTCCAATAGAATCGGCATGTATGTCAATTTTAAATATCCTGCCCCTGAATTCCTGCGGGCCTTCACCGCCTTTGCCAAAGGATTTAATCTTCTTGAACGTGGTGAGGGAATAGGCGTGGACAGTTGTGGTTTCCGTTACATAGACCCGGCCATTACCCACAGTTATGGCATAGGGCTTATACACGCCCGGCAGGGGCATGGTTTGTTCCCCGGCCAAAGCAATCAATGAGAGACCAACCGTTAAAAAACAGGCGGATAGTGTTTTAAATCGCTTCTTCATCACATCTCCTTTATAAATCGGACGTGCCTCTGCAAATAGTATACCACACCCACTGCCGGCATATTCAAATCAATTGTCTGTCAATATTTGGACAGGGTGAAGCCCTCGGCAAACCAAAACTTTAAATATTCGTAGTAACAGGTATCAGGAGGTAGTCATGAAAAAATTCTTATTATTTACTCTGGTGATATTTGTGTCATTCAGCCTCTTATCCGCGGCTGGCGGCAAAGATTTGGAAAAAGAGAAAATCGCTGTCAAAAAAGCAGCTCTCGATTATCTGGAAGGCTGGTTTACCGGTGATGTGGAGAGGATGGACCGGGCCCTGCACAAAGAGTTGGCCAAACGGGCTTTTTTAAAAAATCCCGGCAGCGGTGAAATCATGTTCCGCAGCCTCACCAAAGACAAAATGATAGAATATACAAAAAAGAGGGCAGGCAAAGGTATTGCCATGGACAAACTGGGAATTAAGGTTAAAATACTCGACATTTACCGTGGTATTGCCACAGTCAGAACTGAGTGCATTCAGTTTGTGGATTATCTGCACCTGGCCAAAATCAAAGGCGAGTGGAAGATAGTCAATGTCCTCTGGGACCGGATGGTTAAAAAGCACCAGGTGGTTAAGGTAGATCCAAAAATTTACAAACACTACCTGTGTGAATATGAATTAAAGCCCGGATTTATTGTAACCGTTACCACTGAACACAATCAAATTTTTATCCAGGCAACGAATCAGCCAAAGGCAGAAGTATTTCCTGAAGCCAAAAATAAATTTTTCCTGAAAGTGACGGAAGCGCAAATTACTTTTGTTAAGGGTGAATCAGGCAAAACAAGTCACCTCATTCTGCATCAGGGGGGACGCGACATTAAGGGCAAAAAAATAAAATAGCTACGGATCCTGTTGCTGAAAAATCCATTTCTTCACCATACTGAAGACCATCTCCCGTTTAATCGGTTTGGCAATGTAGTCATTCATACCTGAATCGAGGCAGCGCTGACGATCCTCTTTCATGGCGTCAGCGGTTACAGCAATAATGGGAATTTCATGGTAGCCTCGCTGGCGCAGCACCTCGGTAGCTTCCAAACCATCCATCACCGGCATATTCACATCCATAAAAATCAGATCATAGCGCATGGGATCTGTTGTAAACATGTCAACCGCTTCCCGGCCATTATTGGCAATCTCCAGCCGATAGCCCGCCTTGGTCAGCATAAAACGGGCCAATTTCTGGTTTAACATGTTGTCTTCAACCATTAAAATTGATACGGAATGCTTGGCCTCCTCCACCAGGGTATGCTGGGTGACCACCACTTTCTTTTCACGATCCTCCTCCATGTTCATTTCCTCGCCAAGCAGTCGCTTGATCATGGTGATTAACTTATACCGTTGGATGGGTTTTGGTAAAAAACCGTCAAATCCCGATTCACGGTACATTCTGGTGCGTTTGGAGGTAGAGGATGAGAAGGCCAGCAACGGGGTGTTCTTTATGTAGGCGTCTTCACAATCTCTGATCTTTCTGGCCAGCTGATAACCGCTCAGCTCCGGCATCTGAATATCCAGGATACAAATATCAAACGGTTCTTCCTGAACCATTGCTTCCCTCATGGTAGGAATCACCAGATCCGCCTGCCGCAACGAAGTCACTCTCATCTTGATCAGGTCCAGGATATGAGTCAGAATATTGATGTTATTCTCATTGTCATCCACAATCAACACTTTTTTACCTGAAAGGATTTCCACGGATGGGGAGTGTACAAACTGCTTGTCAGATTTTTTCAAGCGGGCGGTAAAATGGAAGATACTTCCCTGGCCATATTCACTCTCAGCCCAGACATCCCCACCCATCAGTTTGGCAACCTGCTTGCATATGGCCAGGCCCAGTCCGGTACCCCCATACCTGCGGGTGGTGGAGCCATCGGCCTGTTGAAATAATTCAAAGATGGCCCAGAGCTTTTCCTCCGGGATGCCAATGCCGGTATCACGAACCGTGATGTGTATGAGCAAATCATGCTCGTCTTCCTCATCAACATTGATGAGAAGCTCAATCTCCCCCTTATGGGTGAATTTTACCGCATTGCTCATCAGGTTTAACAACACCTGGCGGATACGGCTGGGATCACTATTTATAAAAGCGGGCAACTGGTCGTCAATGCGGCACAGAATCTCGACCGGCCGGTTGTCCAGGCGGGGCCTCACCAGATGGCACACATCAAAAGCGGTGACTTCCAGGTCAAAATCTATTTCCTGTAAGGTCATTTGACCCGTTTCAATTTTGGAAAAATCGAGTATTTCATTAATCAGCGCCAGCAGTGCTTCCCCGCTTTTGGTAATATTACGGGTATATTCAATTTGTTCTTCGGTTAGCTGGGTATCCAGCAGCATATCGGCGAAACCAATCACTGAATTCATGGGTGTGCGGATCTCGTGACTCATGCGGGCCAGAAACATACTCTTGGCCAGGTTGGCGGATTCTGCCAATTTCAATACATTATCCGCATGCCTTCTAGCAGTTTCCATCTGCTGCTCAAGTTTTTTCTGTTTCCCGGTTGCTTTGGCCAATTTCTTGACAAACAATTCATTACTCTGCTTTAAGCGCTGGTTTTCAGTCTGCAAACGGGAGATCTGGTCTTTTTCGTCAGAGGTCTTTATTTTTTTTGGCATAAGTTGGTCACCTTCCTGGGAAAAACATATATACTAATATATTAAATGAAATTGATGCACCGTCAACTGAATAAAGCAGAGAGCCATATTTAATCTCAACGATTGCGACGGGTATTCCAGGAAAATGAGAGTTGATTCTATGGGTCTCTTCCTTTAAAATAGAATTATCAAATCAGGAGGTCATCATGAAATATGTCACATTCCTACTCATCTTTTTTGTTTCAATAATCCTGTCAGCGAGTCATAAACTTGGATATTACCGGTATCCGGCCCTTTATCAGGATACTCTCATATTCACGGCTGAAGGTGATCTGTGGACAGTTAATATAAAGGGGGGTGTGGCTCAGCGTCTCACCACCCATCACGGCCTTGAGTCCCACGCAGCCATTTCGCAGGATGGCAGACTGGTCGCATTTTCCGCTCAATACGAGGGACCCACCGAAGTGTATACCATGCCGCTGGATGGCGGTGTTCCGGAACGGAAAACCTACGAAGGTGGGTCAGCTATAGTTATTGGCTGGACACCGGCTGGAGAGATTCTGTACAGTACACGAAAATACTCCACTTTGCCTAACACCCAATTGGTATCAATAAATATCAAAACAAACGCCAAAAATGTCATCCCTTTGAGCCAGGCCAGCGACGGTCACTTTGATCCTCAGCAGCGCACCCTCTTTTTTACCCGTCTCCCATTCCAGGGGAGTTCCACCAAACGGTATATGGGCGGCACTGCTCAGAACATATGGAAATTTTCATTAACCGGCAAAGAGGCCCGGCCCCTGACTGCCGATTATGCCGGCACCAGCAAGGCGCCACTGGTGTGGAAGGAGCGGATCTATTTTACCACTGACCGGGACGGCACCATGAACCTCTGGTCCATGACTAGGCAAGGCAAGGACCTGAAACAGCATACCTTTCACCAGGGTTTTGATATTAACTATCCCAGCCGTTTTCAGGGCAAGATCGTATATCAGGGAGTGGCAGATTTGTTTCTCTACGACATCTCAACACAGAAAGAGAAAAAACTAAACATATTTTTATCCTCTGACTTTGATCAAATGCGTGACAGATGGGTGAAAAAACCGCTCGACTACCTCACTGCCGTGCATCCGTCACCCACTGGGGACCGAATTGTTTTAACTGCCAGGGGACAGGTGTTTGTAGCTCCGCTAAAAGAGGGCCGTTTGGTCAGGGTAACCCGGCTCAACGGGGTACGCTACCGCAACGCCTTGTTTATGCCGGATGGAAAAAACCTGTTGATGTTATCGGATCAGAGTGGTGAGCCTGAGTACTGGCAATTGCCTGCCAATGGTCTCTACTCAGGCCACGGCCTGACCAATAACGGCAAGGTATTCCGTTACCAGGGACTACCATCCCCGGATGGCCGGTTTTTTGTTTTCAGAGATAAAAACTACTGCCTCTGGATATTCTCTTTGACCACAAAAAAAACCACCTTGATCGCCAGGTCGGAAAATAGCAACTTTTATCACCTGGCCTGGTCTGCGGACAGCAAATGGCTGGCTTATGTGAATCGGGCTGACAACCAATTCAGCCGGATATTTCTGTTCAACCTGAAGACAAAAAAGATCCTGCCCCTCACCAGTGAGAGAGTGGACAGCTATAATCCGGTCTGGAGTCCTGATGGCAACTGGCTCTATTTTTTGTCTGACCGTCAATTCCGCAGCATGGTGCCCAGTCCATGGGGACCCAGGCAGCCGGAACCCTTCCTGGCTAAAACCACCGGGATTTATGCCATTGCCTTGAAATCCGGGCTGCGCTTCCCCTTTAATGCAAATGACGAACTTTCTCAGCCTAAAAAGAAAGCAGTAAAAAATAGACCAGGTAAAGCCGGTGACAAAACCGAAAAGATCGAGGAAGTAATTATTGAGTTGAAGAATATTGATAAACGTATATTTAAAGTACCAGTGCCGGTTGGCGCTTACTCCAGCCTCTCTGTAACCAAGACACATCTCTTCTGGCTGGATAGTGGCTTGAATTATCAGCGACGCCGGAAATTACAGGCCCTGGCTATTAAGAACCAGGACATAAAAGCCAAAACCGTAATGGAAAATGTCAGGAACTATGAGCTCACCGGTAACAGCAAGAGACTGATGGTTCGTCGGGGGGAGCGGATTTTTCTGATCCCTGCCAATGGCTCAAAACCGACAAAAATAAATCAATACCACGTAAACCTCAAATCCTGGTCCTTTGCCGTTAATCCCGGCCAGGAATGGCGCCAGATGTTTATTGAGGCCTGGCGCCTTGAGAGGGACTATTTTTATGATCCGCAACTTCACAATGTCGGTTACCGAAAAATTCTCACTAAGTACCTCCCCTTTGTAACCAGAATCACCGAACGAAGTGAACTGAGCGACCTGACCGCCCATATGGTCGGCGAACTATCAGCTCTGCACATTTTTGTGAGGGGTGGTGATATACGAAAAGGGAGTGATGTTATTTCACCGGCCTCGCTGGGAGCGGTGTTAAATCGTGATGTAAAGGCCGGTGGATACACGATCAAACATATTTTCCGCTCAGATCCTGATTATCCCAGTGAAAAATCACCTCTGGCCAGGCCGGGATTAAACATCAAAATCGGTGATGTGATCATTGCCATAAATGGCCTCCATCTGCTCAAGGCTAAAAACCCGTCCATACCCCTCAGCAACCAGGCAGGCAAACAGGTATTGTTGACCATAAAATCCAAACAACAATCCGCAACCAGGCAGGTTATTGTTACCCCCATCTCACCTCGGGCGGATACCAATCTCCGCTATAACCAGTGGGAGCTGGAGCGGAGGGAAATGGTTGAAAAACTGGGACAGGGAGAGATTGGTTACGTCCATTTAAGGGCCATGGGTGGCCGCAACTATTCGGAGTGGGCCCGCCACTTTTACCCGGTATTTAAACGGCAGGGACTTATTATTGATGTACGCCACAACCGCGGTGGCAATATTGACTCCTGGATTCTGGAAAAATTGCTGCGCCGGGCCTGGTTCTATTGGAAATCCCGGGTGGGAAAACCGACATGGAACATGCAATACGCGTTTAGGGGACACATGGTGGTGGTGTGTAATGAACGAACCGCTTCCGACGGTGAAGCCTTTGCTGAAGGATTCCGCCGTCTCGGGTTGGGCAAGGTGATTGGTACCAGAACCTGGGGCGGGGAGATCTGGCTCTCCTTCAACAACTGGCTGGTGGACAAAGGAATTGCTTCTGCCGCTGAAACTGGTGTTTACGGCCCGGAAGGTCAATGGCTGATCGAAGGTCATGGCGTGGACCCGGACATCGTGGTGGACAACCTGCCTCATGCCACTTTTAAGGGGAAAGATACTCAATTAGAGGCAGCTGTCCGTCATCTTCAGGAAAAAATCAAAAAGGATCCGCGGCCCGTACCCAAGCATCCCCCCTATCCGGATAAACGGGTAGAATAGAACGTTATAGTTCCGTGAAACGTATGATTAGTAGCGGGAATTGACAATTTTTTGCAGTTCCCTATAATGACTAAAGGAGCGGAACCCAGATGACAGGCAACAACAAGCAAGGTGATAGTAACGGCAAAACCCGCTTCACCATTGCCAGCCTGAACCTGGAAAACATCAAAGCCACTGTTCGTAAAGATTTCCAGGATCTTAAAGATTTTTACCTGGAACCCGAGCGCATTGCCCGTTTGCAGAAGATGGGACGCTTTAAACGATGGCTTTTTCTCAGTTTCTGGTTAATTAAAAGCCTCTTTCTCAAGCTTACACCCACTCGCCGTTTGCTGGTAATCATTAGCTTATTACTCATATTACCAACCATTGACATAACCCTGGCATCCACCAATATCCATCTAACCTCCAACCTTAAAATTCTGGGTGGATTTATTCTTCTCTTTGTCCTGGCCCTGGAATTGAAGGACAAGCTGGTGGCCAAAGACGAACTGGCGGCCGGCCGTTCCCTGCAGCTGGCCCTGCTGCCCGCTGCCAGTCCCATCATTCCCGGCTGGGATGTATGGCTCTATTCACGTCCGGCCAATGATGTGGGCGGTGATTTGATCGATCATTTGCAGATCGCGGACCACCGTCATGCCCTCTCCCTGGGGGATGTCTCGGGCAAGGGCCTGCCCGCCGCCCTGTTAATGTCTAAATTGCAGGCCACCATTCGCGCCCTGGCCAACGAATGCAAAACCATGGCAAATCTGGGCCATTGTATCAACAACATTTTCCGTCGGGATGGCGTATCCCAGAGTTTTGCTTCCCTTGTTTATCTGGAACTGGATGAGGATAAGGGGGATATCTCTTTGTTAAATGCCGGCCATCCACCGCCATTATACTGGCAGGAGAAAACCCTGAAGTCCATGCCCAAAGGGAATATGGCCCTGGGATTAAAAAAAGAGGCTATGTTTACAGTCCACCAGATAGACCTTTCAGCAGGAGATTGCATGATTCTTTACTCAGACGGTGTGACTGAGGCCCAAAATGGCACAGGGGAATTTTACGAACTGGACCGCTTAAAGGAAGTCATTGAATCAGCAGTCCATGGTCCCGCCCAGCACCTGGGGCAAAAAATCGTGGCCGAGGTCAAGGAATTTATCGAGGATACACCCGTTTACGACGACCTCTCCATTATTATTATCAAAAGAAAATAATCAATACAGTCAAGAAGCCCGTCAATAAACATCATTAATCAATTTCCAATATTTTCAATTATACCCTATTTTCATCAATTACTTGATAAACCGCTACTCATACGTCGATGCGATATCAGCGGCGGTTGTGGTCCCAAAATATGGCCGCTTGCCTGTGTCATCAAAATTCAATGATTGATTGGGTATTGATTATTTTTTATGGATTTGGTGTAATGCAATTAAAGGTATAGAGATCAGGAGAGGGAATGAAAGCTTTCAAAAAGTTATTTACACTAGAGAACGCAAAACTTGTCAATGAGGCAATTGACTCGGTAAGGTCAGCCAGAGACATAATAGAACAAGTAACAAAGGGAACGAAATACGAAGCGATGTTTCAAAAACTTTGGCGCAGGCCATTCGATGCGCTGTTAGGTGACGGGTCTTGGTATATGTATGATGGAAAAGATGATTATGATTTTTCTATATTTTGGCTGTTAGACCTTTCCAGAAAATTGAAGGAAACCGAAGGCAAGGGCTAAGCAATCGCCAACATATCTTGGTTAATCGGAATATAGGTAGATTTATCAAAAAAAAATAATCCCGGTTAGAGGATAAAACGGATGCCGATGCCCGCATCAATATCAACCTCAGTCTTGGGATATACCTTCATGCCTGGTGCCAGTTCAATAAAAAGCTCTATTTTGCGGGCAGGAAAAAAACGAAGCCCCAGCGGCACTCGCAGGCCCAGGCCAAAATCTTTGTCCTTATACTTTTGGAAAATGACTTTACCGCCAAAGCCCCAATACCAGTAAAGGGCCCGCTGAAAACGACGGCTGCTGACCCAGTAGTCCATGTGGATATGTAAATAGTCATTTAAAGACCAGGCAATACCCAGCACTGGAAAATTATCAAACTTCAGGCTCAGACCTGTAGGCTCCCCCAGGATAAAACCAATGCCTGTTGAAGCAGACATTGTTGGCGCCAGCAAAAATAGGATAACCAGCACCAATCCCCATATTTTAATTTTCATCACTTCTCCTGTATAATGGTATTTTATCCCAAACAGCCCCGATTCACAATAAAATTGCTATTTCGCCTCAGTAAATATTGGTTTTTGTAAACCTTTTGATAGAAAAACCTGTTATAAGGTACAGTAATAAAATGATCGAAAAAATGAAACATTGGTTGTCCAGTATCAAAGGCGCCTGGTTTTTTATGATCGCCTCCTTTGTGCTCCTCATCCCCGGATTGCTGCTGCCCATGGTGACATTGACCGGATCAGTAAAAATTTTGTTCATTCGCAAAACCCTGTTCCGCAACTCCAAGAGTATACTGCAAACCCTGGCCAACCTGTTTGAATCGGGAAATTACCTGGTTTTTTTACTGATCCTATTTTTCAGTGTATTGGTGCCCATTATCAAAGGGGTTATCCTGATCCGCGCTTTCCGGTCCGGTAATAAAAATAAACGAGACAAAACCATCCACTCCATCGGCAACATCAGCAAGTGGGCCATGGCCGATGTGTTTGTGGTCGGCGTTTTTGTGGCCTTCCTCTCCGCCAAAGCCACCAAAAACATGGATGCAACGATTGGCATCGGCTTCTATTGTTTTACCGCATACTGCCTCTTCTCTATCCTATCCCTCCATTTGTTCAAAAAGAACCGGCCCCTCACCCATCCCATATTTACTCCCATCTAAAAATTAGAACAGCGCCCATTTTATTAAATCCCCCATGCGCAGAGACCTGCCCCTATATTGGGCCTTCTGAAAAAAATCAATTTTTGGATTTGAATATCAGCACATAATTTAAAACCCGTTTGCCTTCCAGGGTATCTTTTTTTACAAATAAATAACCGGCCCGTTCAATCTCTGCCCTGGTTTTAGCCGGGTCGCTGATACAGGGATCCTCCGGCTTCTGCCCGTGCTTATACCTGGACCGGGAATGGATGTCTCCGGCAACAACAGCCAACCGGCCGCCCGGCTTCAGATATTTTCTGGTCCGCTTCATAAATTCATGGGGATGGGCCAGGTGGTGGTATACATATTTGAGAAGGATGAGGTCTGCCTTTACCAGCAGGAGGGGATCTTTTTCCTTGCCCTGCACTGTGGTAATATTTTTAAGGCCGTGCTTTTTTTTCCCCTTTTCAATCCTGTGTATCAATGGTCTCTTTATCTCATTGGCATACACATGACCACCAGGGCTCACTTCCCTGGCCAGTCTGAATGTGAACTTGCCTTTTCCAGCCCCGATATCGGCAATAATCAAACCTGGCCTGACATCAAGGATTCTAACTAAATGATCAGCAAATTTTTCCTCTGATGGGGCAAAAATGAAGCTGAAAAAGAAAATGATGAATATCAGCGCCAAAAAAAGTCTTTTAAAATCAGAATATTTCATTTAACAATCAAGGGGTCCACTTACCATTATAGCCTTTTGGGGATGATTACCAAACCCCTTGGCTTTGTCCAACATAAGTGGTATATTAGCCTATTCGTGATTTAAAAGAGGAAAAATATGGAAAACAACAAC
This sequence comes from uncultured bacterium, assembly GCA_965603235.1. GTDB lineage: Bacteria > Acidobacteriota > Aminicenantia > UBA2199 > UBA2199 > CBFDCH01. Next base: position 10,328 of record CBFDCH010000011.1, read on the forward strand.
AATAGCGAAGACTTTGAGAGTTTGTTAAAGGAATCATCCTCCATACAAAAACCGCTGGAAATTGGTGAGATGGTCCAGGCCAAAGTAATATCAATTGACAATGAAACCGTTTATCTGGACCTGGGTACACGGGAAAATGGCTTAATCCACCGGGCTGAATTTCTTATTTCCGGAAAAATGACCATCAGCCAGGGGGATACAATAGAAGTTTTCGTAGCCAGGAAAAAAGAGGATGTTTATTTCTGTACTCGCCGGATGAACAACCGCGCCGAACCAAACCAGGAGTCCAAAAACGAGGCCTCCCTTGAACTCGTAAAAGACGCCTACGCCATGGGTGTCCTGGTAAAAGGTAAAATCACTAAAAGCTTAAAAAGTGGATTTGAGGTGATGGTTATGGGACAAAGGGCTTTTTGTCCCATCTCCCAGATTGAGATGAATTATTGCGATGATCCTGACAAGCATCTGAACAAGAGCTATGATTTTAAAATCATCGAATATGAAGAGGAGGGGAGAAACATTGTACTGAGCCGCAAGGAGTATTTATTGGCGGAAAATCAAAAACTGGCGCAAAAACGGTGGCTTGAAATCGAGGAAGGTGAGACCTATCCGGGCACAATCACCGCAGTTAAAAATTATGGTGTTTTTGTCGATATCGGAGCTATTGAAGGCCTTTTGCATGTTTCTGAAATTTCTTACGATAAAAACCTGGATCCTGCCACAAAATTCAAGACGGGAGACCGGTTGGATGTACAAATTTTAACCCTGGACAGAGAAAAACAAAAAGTATCTTTAAGCATAAAATCAACCCTTGAAGATCCATGGGATTCGGTTGTAACCGACCTGTCGACTGGCAGTGAATTGCCCGGCAAAATAGTCAACCTCAAACCATATGGTGCATTTGTTGAGCTATTTCCCGGTATCCAGGGATTGTTGCATGTGTCCAAGCTCGGCGCAGGCAAACGGATCGATCACCCCAAACAGGTATTAAAACCGGGCCAGACCGTGAATGTAAGGATATTGGAAATCAATACAACAGAGCGGCGTATCTCTCTAACCATGGAGGAAATTGAAGCTGATTTTTCCAAAGATCTAAAGAAATTAAAGAGTGACCAGGACAAAGAATTTGGGGGAAAAGGAACCATGTCCTCCCTTTTCGACGATTTCGGTAAAAAGTAGAGATCCCTATTTTTCCCGACCCACCTTTTCTTGTGCCACCCGGGTACCCACATAGAAAAATTTGTACTTGTAAAAGCGGGTTTTTACCAACACCCGCACATGCTTTGAGCCGCGTCCATCCCGGTATGCCTCCTCCAGGGTATTGACACTGGGAAAGCACAGACCGTTTTTAAGTAAATTGTATTCCGAGACACAGGTGATTTCAGGCGCGGCCCTGAGGAGCCAGATATTTTGCTTGATCTTATCCTCTTTGATATTGGTGTTGCGTAAATTCCACTCGATTTTGCGTACACTGCCGTTCCACTCATTTATCCAGGCCCGCCCAAAGAGACGGTTTTCCCGGTTGTCTCCCGCTGGAATCGCTTCCACAATAACGAAATTATCTTTGCCCATGGCTTCTCTGCCAATAATTTTATAATCAAAATATCTCTGCCACTCAAATCCCAGCAAGCCATAGGGCCCGTAAAGAGGCTTGGAAATGGCGTAGGTATCCACAATACCACCGATTCGCACAAAGTGGTACAGCTCTCGTCGCGTCTCCTCCACCCTTTTCCCCTCCTTGATCAACTGATAATCATAGGTATACTCATTAAATCCTTTTTTATCACCGCTTCTGGCCCGGAAAAACCCGGTTTGGTCGTCCAGTTTCATATCTTTTGAATAATTGAGGGTCTCCACCTTTTTTTCCCGGCAAAAAAAATGGACCGCTGCTTTTTTCAGCCGTTGACAATACCGTCCCGTTTTTTGGAGTAATTTTTTTAATTCTTTGGTCCGGGCATAAGGGCCGCTCTTGCCTGATATCTTGTCCCGCATAAACACACATTGGGAGCGCTTACTTACATATTGACCGGACCAGGTGTAACTGAATGATTTAAGGAGCTCTTCATAGTCCATTGCGGCCCGGTGAAAATAGGCAGCGGCTGCTGTATTATCAGTGGATTTCAGGTGCAGGGCCAGGGCCTCATAAAACCGGGCCCGCTCC
>CBFDCH010000012.1:0-12352 GCA_965603235.1 uncultured bacterium
GGCATCCCCGTTGAGGGAGGCGAAGCGGACGGCTATACCTCCACTCACCAGGTAGTGATTCGTGTGTCTGATTTCGGTGATGGCAAGGAGATTGCAACCCGGTTGGAAAAGAACAACATTGTAACCAACTACCAGGCTTTACCCGATGACGAGACCTTTTACCATCCCAGCGGCATCCGCATGGGTGTTTCAGAGATGACCCGTTTTGGCATGAAGGAGGGTGACCTTGCCAACCTGGCTCGCCTCCTGGCTGATATAGTGATAAATAACAAGGGCAATGGCGATGAGGTGGCTGAGTACCGCAGCCAATTCTTAAAAATGGATTATTGTTTGCCTGTTGACCAAACCGTAAAAATCGCATCCACCATATTTGAGAGTATCTTCCCCAACAGCGACTATTTTCAGGGTTTTGCCACAGCCTTAAAAAGTATATAGATCAAATAATTAACATATTTTCATGTTGTATAAATATTAAATTCCGGGGGATTTTCCATGTGGGAAGTAAATTTTCATTTTCATTGTTTTTCCTTTGGTTTTCTACAAAATTAACAAAATTCGGCGTCATTGTAAAGTAGGGACAAAAGCATTTTTTTTCACAAGGCAATTGATTTATCTTTAAGTTCCTTTTAAAATATCATATCGACAAAAATGAAACCCATTAGTATCTTTAATCAATACACAATTTGTAAGTTGCTTTTGAATTCAGGGGAGAGGAATGATTATTGAAACCAAATTCAGGTCACTTGCCAAGGCCATTACCTGGAGAGTTATCGCCACCCTTACCACAGTGGTGTTGGTCTATTTATTTTTTGGCAAGTTGGAATTGGCCGCAGCTGTGGGCGGTATTGAGGTTGTTTTAAAGCTATTGTTTAATTTTTTACATGAAAGGGCCTGGCTGATTATTAAATTTGGCCGTAAAAAAGTTGATCCATTTGTTTTATGGTTTACCGGTCGGCCCCTTTCCGGAAAAAAAACCATTGCAGATATGGTCTACAATGAGCTATCCAGGGGCGACCTTGAAGTGAGCCGCTTAAGTGGTCAAGGTGTCCGGGAGCTGTTTCCAGAAGTGGGATTCACCCGGCAGGAGAGAATTGCTCATCTGAAAAGGGTCTCCCATGTGGTCAGAATGCTTGAAAAGAATAATGTGTCAGTGGTGGCTTCTTTTATCTCGCCATACAAAGAGGCACGGCAAGAGATAAATAAAATGGTCAAGGAAAATTATATTGAAATATATGTGAAGGCCAGCGTTGATGCCTGCAAAAAAAGGGATAAAAATGGAATGTATGAGCGGGCAGAGCGGGGAGAGATTAAGAATTTTACGGGTATTTCCGACGTGTATGAAGAACCCGATTCTCCGGTATTGGTTCTTGATACTGAGAAATACTCCAATCAGGAGTGTAGTGAGCAGGTACTCAATTATGTTAACAACAGCCTGCTAAAGAGATAATTGAAGACGCCATCTTTAACCTGGTGGTTCTCAGGATTTTTAAGAGAAGGCGGGATTACTAAACAGGAAATAGATTAAGGTCAGCAGGGGTATCCCCATCAAAAGTGATGCATAAATGAGTATATTGGTGGGAATCAGGATTTTTTTACTGATTGATTCATTGAGTAGAGGAATTTTGACTATTAGAGATTTCACCATGTGGTCCAGGATCTCTTCTCCCTTTTTATTGTTCTCAAGATACATTTTACTGTCTGTCATGATGGATACTCCCAGCAGGCGGGTGAAGGAACTGATCGCCTGCTGAACAATTACTTTGGCGGGCCGGTTCCACAACTTCATGTTACCTTCAATCACCCTATGTGTGGCTGGAATCAGCACCACCAGCGCGAATCCCTTAATAAGATGGAAAAAGAATTGTGGATTTTTTTTTTGTTTGGACAATTGGGAACTGATGTCTCCTTTGGTCTCACTGATATACTCCAGCATATATGAGACCAGGCAGCCGCATTGGTTGACTGCTTTTTTAGCCGGCTGCCTGATACCGCGGGCGGTGCCTATTGCGGAACTGATCAGCGTGCCGAAAACAAGGAACAGGATAACACCGGCAGGCCTCATGCCCTGGTGATATAAAATACTGCTGAGAAGGATGTTGATTGTCATCAGGATAAAAAAATTAGCGAAAATGGATAATTTGATGCGATGGTGAAAATTGATAATCTGGTTTATCCTGGTTGTTAACTCCTGATGGTTGTACTGGTTAAAGTCAATACCGGTGATTTTGCTGGATGCTTGAGCCAGGAGCTCTTTTTTGCCATTCGTCATTTTATTGGCCGCATTTATTTTACGGTAAATTCTCACAACCGTCAAATGAAATTTTTCAGCTGTGAATTCTTTTTAAATGAACCGGAAATGGTATAATTGAGTTTGAACTAGCCCATGATAAATTTGAACAGGCAAAAGGGAGCATCTGTTGGCTAAAGAGAGGGGGAATCGTCTACTAAAGGTTGTTGACCGGTTGGCGGGAATACCTCTGATTTATCTTTTAGGGCTGTTCCGCAAAAAGAATAAGACCATTCCACCTTTGAATAGGGTGGCGTTTTTTATTTCATCAGCACTTGGTGATACATTGTTGATCTCCGGTATTATTCGGGATTTAAAGGAAAACAATCCACAGGTTCAAATTGTGATCTTTGCAGGCAGTAATTACGAGGCTGCTGGATTAATCCGCAATGTGGACAGGGTTATTGCTGTCCGGGTTACACGTTTCCTGCAGACGATTAAAAAAATCAGGTCTCACTCGTTTGATCTATGGATTGATACAGGTCAGTGGGCCAGGTTAAATGTCCTTTACTCCATGTTTGCCCGCTCTTCCTGCAAAATTGGTTTTCACACTCCAGGGCAGCACAAGCATTATCTATTTGATTGGGCTGTACGGCACAACCGTCAGCAACATGAGATGGATAATTTTCGCCAGCTCCTTGCACCGTTGAACATTCAATCCGGCCTGGCGCCGGAGATTGAGGTGGATGAACATCTGATTCACAAGCCAGCAAAGCCCTATGTGGTGTGTCATCCCTTCCCGGGCTGCTACCGGGCTGACCTAAAGCAATGGCCCGAAGAGAGGTGGCGGCAATTGATCCTTTTTTTTGTTGAGCGGGGTTATGATGTTTATCTGACCGGCAGCAGAGAGAATGAACAAGAGGCCCGTGAATTGGCTGCTGATTGCGGTGAGAAAGGAAAGATAAATGTGGTAGCGGGTCATTATTCATTTGCCCAGACTGCGGCCTTGATCCATCATGCAGAGATGGTGGTGAGTGTGAATACCGGTACTATGCATTTGGCGTCCATATTGCAATGTAATCTGGTGGCCCTGCACGGGCCTACCGATTTTCGCCGCTGGGGACCTCTGAATAAAAACAGTATTTCCATCACCAGCAATCATCCCTGCGCTCCCTGCCTGAACCTGGGCTTTGAATACCAGTGCAAGCATGGGGGCTGCATGGAATCTATCACCCTGCAGGAAGTGATTGATGCTGTCGAGAAATTTCTTCCTAAAATAAAATAACAAAACCACTTAACACCTATTTCATTTAGTTCTTCATGCACTTCATTGAATAGGCGTATTCCCCATCCAAGTCCAAGTATGTAACACCCCAGCCTCCCCAAATTTCTCCTCTTAAGGGAAAAAAGGGGACAGGCACCAAAATTGTATTAATCCCCAAACAGGTTCAGCCAGCAATTAACGATGCGTTGAAGGAAAAGGGAATAGAGATGGATTTTTCCCAGATAACGCCAGAGGATTTGGAGGAGTTGGTGGTGCATCTGAATGATTTAACCGTGGATGTGGAAGGTAAGGATAGGGTGCGGATTTTTTGTGGGTAGAATTCCATTTTTTTCACTTATGGCGTATTATATGTTATAAAAACCTCAACACCATGGGCCCAAAAGAGCCCTGCTGGCACGAAGGAGGAATTATGTATAACAAAATTGTCGCTGGTTCGATTATCTTTTTCCTGTTGTTCATTCTTAGCGGATCTCTTCCTGGCCAGGAGGTAATACAGAAGAAGGTCGCTGTTATTCACAAGGAAATTCAAATCCGTGCCTTAAAGGGTGGAAAACCGGTATCCGGACTGAGAAAGGATGATTTTATTCTGTTTGTTAACAACCGCGAGAGAACCATCGAAGGTTTCCATGAACACAAGAGGAGTATAAAATTGGATTCAGCTTCTGCCACTCAAAGCCAGAGCGTCCCTTCACGGTTATTTGTATTGCTCTTTAACGTGGCGGATTACCACCTCAATGTCAAGTCAGCCCTATCCACCCTTTTTAATGATATTTTTAAGCCCAATGACCGGATAATGGTGATCACCAATAACTTTTCTATCAGCGACCGGTTGGTTGGCGATCTTAAAATCATGAAAAAAAAGCTGGAAAATTTACTGGCTGTTGAGATTAAGAAAAACCGTCAGTCCAGGATTTATATGCAAAGCGCAATTAAAGAGTTGAAAGATGGCCTCCTTCACCAGCTGGATACTGATGATCCCCAGGGCTCAATTACCAATGATATTCCTGGAAGCTTTAGTTTCATTCGCCGTTCTTTTACCATTTACTTGAATCTGTTACGGGAAAACCGGAGCACATATGTTGATTTTTCTGAAAAAGAGTATATTAAACTGGCCGAGTATCTGAAACAGCAGAAAGTCGATAAATTTCTGATCAGTTTTTATCAGCTGGGATCTTTCCCACGGTTGAAACCTCAATCCAATATTAACAAACGGCTCGACTTCGTTTATAGTTACTGGATGGTCAATCCAGATCCTCAGAAAGTGGGCAGCACCTATGCCAGCCAACTCCAGACCCTGAGGAACGAACTGGAAATGGAACTGGCAGTTATCAGTGGCATTAATGAAAAGGATATCAGCAAATATTTTGCCGGTTGCGGGGCTACGGTGTATGCCATGTTATTAAATTACAAAGGGCTATCTGATCTGGATGATGATTTTGAGTATGGCATTGTGGGTACAAATACGGAGAATGTATTGCGCGAGATGTCCAAAATGTCCGGAGGCACAGTTGAAGTCACTACTGACAGCAAGCAGTTCCTGGATCAGGTTTCAGAATCTGAGGATGTGTACATCATATTGACCTATATACCTGAGGCAAATGATGGGAATCAACCCAAATTATTTATCAGGGTGGAAGATCCAAAGATCAAGGTCCTTTACGATAATCAAAAACGGCCTAAGTATTTCCGGGAAATGGTTGAGGAACAGGGTCAATCACCACAGATTGCCATACAGTCACTTTTATTTGAACGGCGCACCTTAAGTTTTGATATCGCATCTTTTCGCCGGGTAAAAAGGGATGGCAAACTTATGGGACGTTTTGATCTGCGTATCAGGGTCTATGGCCGCAAGTCCAAGCTCATGTTTGACCGTCAGAAAAAGTTGGTGTGTCCGGCCGACTTGTTGCCCATGAAAATTCGTTTTGATGAGTTAAAAACGGGCAAATATGATTTGGTTGTTGAAGTCAAAGATCTTTTAACCGGAAAAAATGACATCCATTTCCGTGCTATCCACATTGTTTCTCAGCGGGGACATATCAGGAGACGGCTATAAACAGGTGGATTAAAGCCAGTGCATAGAGGCCCGCCATAATATCATCCAACATAATACCCAATCCACCCTTAATTTTTTCCAATTTATTAACAGGAAATGGTTTGATAATATCGAAAAACCGGAAGAGCAAAAAGGCTGCGAAATAATATAGTGCGTGATGGGGAATCAGAATCAATGCCACCATTTGGCCGGCCACCTCGTCAATCACGCAGGCCCGTGGATCTTTTTTATTAAAATGTTTCTCGGCCAGGCCGGCTGCGGGAATTCCCACCATAAAGATGATCAAAATTGCTCCTGCCAGCATCAAGGGTGGAGAGCTCAAAAAAGGAACGATCAGGTAAACGGTGACACCAGTAACCAATGACGCCCAGGTGCCCGGAGCCACGGGTCCGTAGCCGATATTGAAAAAAGTGGCCACAGTCAGAAGGAATTGCTTCATGCTTTTTCTCCATAGAGTAATTCGTTCTCAAAACCGGTTATTTTTACTTTCCTGATTTTTATATGGTCATCAAAGGTGATATTCATCTGGGTGAAGCCGTCAATTTCCGGAGCCTGGGATTTGATACGGCCGATGGTGGTATTCTGCTGCCAGGGAGCAAGAGGCAAAAACTCGTGGTACTTATTGGTCTGGTCTTTATTGTATCGGGTGATATTTTCGTCTGATACCTGCATCAGCATCTCTTTTCTCTCCGCAATTTCAGTTTCGTCCAATTCCTGTGTCAATACAAATGCTTCTGTATCCTCTTCCGGAGAAAAAGTAAAGGCGCCAATTCTTTCGATCCTGGCTTCGTTGACAAAGCGCAGAAGTTCCTCAAAATCTTCCTTGGTCTCGCCTGGGAAACCCACTATGAACGAGGAGCGAATGACTGCCTCATCAAAGCGATGCCTGATCTTTTCAATTAATTTCATATGTTGAGAGAAGCTGCCGCTTCGCTTCATGGTCTTTAACAATGGTGATGAGACATGCTGGAAGGGAAGATCAAAGTAGGGGATAATGGATGGATGGGAGAAGGCTGCAATGACTTGATCATCCACCTCTTCAGGCATCAGGTATAATACCCTTACCCAGGGGATGTCCAGCTTTGAAATTTCGGTCAGGAGCTTTGGCAGCTGGGATTTTTTCTGCTTATCCATGCCAAAATGTGTAGAGTTTTGCGATATGAGATTTATCTCTTGTACGCCGATTTCTTTAAAGCGGCGTGCTTCCTTAACGATGGATTCGATGGTGCGGGAGCGGTAGGGGCCGCGAATCTGGGGAATGGCGCAAAAACTGCATTTCATGTTGCATCCTTCGGAAATCTTAAGAAAAGTGACGTTGGGAGAGGTGGTGATTATCCGTTTGTGGTTGTGGTCATAGAGGAAAAGGTTTTTATCCTGATACATATTCCTCTCACCGGCAGCAATAAGATCAGCCAGCGCATCCAAGTCATTAACACCCCATAAAATGTCCACATTCTTGAAATTCTCAATCAGCTCCTTGTGGTATCGTTGTGACAGGCAACCAAACACAACCACACCCTTGATTTCCCCTTTCTCCTTCTTTTCAAGGGCTGAGAGGATTTCCTCAATACTCTCCTCTTTGGCATCCCTTATGAAACCACAGGTATTGATCACAATCCAATTCGCATTTTCGTAAGGTGATACCAGGGAGATTCCTCTCTTCTCAAGCATACCTCCCAGCACCTCGGTATCAACCAGATTCTTAAAACAACCTAAGCTTGTGAAGGAAACGGTTGTTTTAAGTTTATTTTTCATGACCCTGCATTGTACCAATTTTTATTGATCTTGCCAAGCTATATCCTGATGGAATGGTGATTCATATTCGCAAATTTATGAGCACTAGATTGACAATTTGTTAAAATTGGCATATTATCCCCTAGGATGAAAGGGTATAAAAATAATAAAAAAATTGGCATTGTATTTTCTGGGGGGCCGGCGCCAGCAGCCAATGCTGTTATTTCCTCCGCTGTTTTAAATTTTTTGGATAAAAATATTCCGGTGATTGGCTTTTTTCATGGATTTGAATTTTTAGAAAAATTTGATCCGAATCAACGGTTTTTATTGGTTGAAGATGCCCATTATAAGGTATTTTCCAGTAGTATTTCACGAATCCGCAACCGCCGTGGGGTATATTTAAAAACTTCTAGGGCCAATCCCGGTAAAAAGATCAAAACCAAGGAAGATCTAAAAGATCCTGAAAAAAATCAGAAATTACGTAATATTTTACAAGGACTAGATAGCCTTGGGATTGGTTTTTTAATCACTATTGGAGGTGATGATACATTAAAAACCGCAAACTATCTAAGTTTGATGGGATTGCCGGTTATTCATATTCCCAAAACCATTGACAATGATTATTACGGCATTCCCTGGACCTTTGGATATTGGAGTGCCGTACAGATGGCGCAAGAATCTCTACTGAATCTTCGGGCCGATTCTGAAAGTACAGATTCTTATTTTGTGGTTGAGATGATGGGACGCAAAGCAGGATGGTTGGCTTATGCTGCTAGTGTGGCAGGAGAAGCAATCCTCTCTATTTCCATCGAAGATATAACTGAAGATACGGTTGATTTAAAGAAGTTAGCAAAACGGATCGTCGATATTATCCTCGCTAGAGAGAAGGAGAATAAGTTTTATGGAGTGATCACAGTCGCAGAAAGTATTGCCGACAAATTGCCTCCAGACCTGCAACCAAAACAAACGGATAAACATGGTAATGTCATTCTGGGTAGTGCTGAAGTGGGGCGTCTTCTACGGGATATGGTACTAGAATCGTATAAGGAGAAAACCGGTAGAAATAAAAAAATCATCTACAAGCAGATTGGTTATGAAACCAGAAACATCATCCCCATAAGTTTCGATGTGGTTCTTGGCAGTATGCTGGGTTATGGGGCGTGGAAACTTTATAAGAGCAAAAATTTTAATGTCATGGTCTCTGTTTCAGATAATTTCCAGGTAGTGGGAGTCCCATTCTCAGAGCTAATTGATCAAAAAACATTATTCACCAAATTGCGGGATGTGCCTCGTGGCAGTGATTTTTATGAACTTAAAGAGGCCCTGTCGTACAAATCTCTAGATGACTTATAGGCATGAATTAATATTCCCTCCGGTCCTATTGTCCTAAAAAAGAATATCACAAATTTTTCTTATAACTTGAAGATCATTGTATGTTCGAATTGAACCATTCTTTGTCATAATTTTGATTAAAAATTTGGCGGGGGAGAAGTTTGACAATCCTTGATGACTATGGTAGTTAGTGTAATTTAAAGCAGGAGGGACCAATGGAGCATAGAGGAAACTGGGCCACAAAATTTGGCTTCGTATTGGCAGCAGTGGGTTCGGCGGTTGGACTTGGCAATATGTGGAAATTTCCATATATCACAGGTGTTTATGGGGGAGGCGCATTCGTTTTAGTTTATTTGGTATGTATTTTGATTGTGGGAGTACCTATTATGGTTGCAGAATTGATGATAGGGAAGAGAACCCAGCGGAATCCGGTAGGTGCTTTTCAGGAACTTGCCGGTAAGAAGAGTTCATGGAAGTATGTTGGCTGGTTAGGAGTGATTTCCGGTTTTCTCATACTTTCCTTTTATAGTGTTGTGGCTGGCTGGTCAATGGCCTATATTTTTAAAGCCATTGCCGGTTTTAGCGGGTCTGTCAGTGATATTAAGTCCCAGTTTACTTCTTTAAAAACCAATCCAGGCATGTCCATTTTATGGCATACAATATTTATGGGGCTAACGATTGGAATTGTCAGCGGTGGTATTAAAAGAGGCATTGAACGCTGGTCCAAAATCTTGATGCCTACTTTGATCGTCATTCTCTTGGGCCTTACCTTTCACGGATTATTTTTTACAGATGGAGGAATTAAAGCTCTCGCTTTTCTTTTTAAACCTGATTTTTCGAAACTCTCGGCTGATGGGATTCTATCGGCACTTGGACATTGTTTTTTCACCCTTTCCTTGGGAATGGGTGCAATGATTACATACGGTAGTTACTTGAAGAAGAGGGTTAATATTTTACGTTCCGCACTTACTATCTGTTTTTTAGACACATTTATTGCTCTTTTAGCAGGTACTGCTATTTTTTCCGTTGTTTTTCAGTATAAAATGAAAGCCGGCGAAGGATTGGGACTCATTTTTGAAACGCTTCCTGTTCTTTTTGCAAAAACCGGAAGTTTTATTTCAATACCTTTCTTTTTGTTACTGACATTTGCCGCTCTGACTTCTTCAATAAGTTTGCTTGAGGTAGTGGTTTCATATTTTATCGATGAGCGGGGCTGGAGAAGAAAAAAAGCCACTTTAATCATTGGTGGATCAATCTATCTGCTAGGTATCCTTGCAGCCATTGATCAACTAAGAATTATGTTTAAGGGGGTGTTTCGAAATTTTTTCTACATCTTTGATTTTACTACCACAAATTATATGCTTCCAGTCGGCGGCTTGCTGATAACCATTTTTGTGGCCTGGGGGATTAAGGAGGAGATTCGGAAATCTTCCTTCCAATCTGCCTCTATTTATTATCTGTTATGGAGATTCATATTAAGATTTGTCACCCCTGTTGCAGTTACGATTATTCTCCTCCAAGGCCTAAATATTATATAAAGTATACAAATAAACCTCTGCTAGCATGTGGTGGTATCCCTGGCGGGTACCTGATTTTACTTCCCTTTGGTAGATTCTTGTTGGGTTTTATAGTATGGACATGTGGGCCAGAGGATGCATTCCCCGCATCTGGGGCCTATTGGTTTGCAGATGGTCTGACCGAATCCCACCAGGATCTGGTTGATTCTGGACCAGGAGTCAGGAAGGAAAAGGATCTTTAAATCTGTTTCCACCTCCTCCGGTTTTTTGCCCCGGCTCCAGCCCAACCTTTTTGAGACTCTGAAAACATGGGTGTCCACAGCAATAGAAGGTATATTAAAGGATAGGGCCAGCACCAGGTTGGCGGTTTTCCGGCCCACACCGGGCAGGGTGGTTAATTCTTCAAGGGTTTGGGGAAATCCATCTTTTCGCTCCAGCCGCCGGCATATTTCGGTGATATTCTTCGCTTTTTGACGGAAAAATCCCACAGGATATATCAGTTCCTGAATCTTCTCTTCGCCAAGCATCGCCATTTTACCGGGTGTATCTGCGGCGGCAAAGAGTTTTTCAGATGCAGTTTTGGTTACTTCATCCTTTGTTCGAGAGCTTAACAATACAGAAACCAGGACGCGAAACGGAGAGCGGCGGATACTTTTTTCAAAAGCAAAAACCGGGGGATTAAACCGGGGGACAAACGCTTCCAGTTTTTCCAGGATGTGCAGGGCTTCAATCGATTTTTTTGCCATTGATGAAAATTTCGCTGGTAATCATCACCTGTGGCTTCAAGGTGGCGGAAACACCACAATATTTTTCTTCTGATAGAGAAACGGCTTTTTGTATTTTCTCAGGAGGCAGATCCCTGCCTTTTAGAAAATATTTGACAATAATTTTATCAAAACGCATGGGGTGCTCGTCAACAATCTCGGCGTCAGCGGTCACTTCAAAATGATCGACAATGACTCTCATTTTATTCAGGATGGCAATCACATCCATTCCGGTGCAGCCAGCCAGTGAGACCAGGGTGAGACCCTTTGGTTTTGGCCCCTTGTTTTCACCACCTACCTCTGGATCAGCATCAATTAAAAATTGGAAGCCCTCCAAATGGGCTGCAAAGGCCATCCCCTTTTGCCATACGATTTTTGCCGATTTTTTCATCGATATCTCTCCCGCTTACCTAATTTTCTTGCCACTCGTTCATTTTGGCCTGGATAAATTCGACAATCTGTTGGTGTTGTTCCCTGCCATTGCCGCTAATTGTCAGGGGTTCCCCAAAATGAATATGGATGGGACGATCTCTCTTGATGCGGCCGATGTCCTTCAGGTACCGGCCGATTTCCCAAAAGTCTGTTTTAATGGCCACAGGTATCACTCTGACTCCGGCTTTTTTTGCCAGCTTGACTCCCAGGGAGTTAAATTGCTGGGCATCAAATTTGATATGCCGGGTACTCTGGGGGAATACGATAATGGAGTAGCCTTCCGAAATCAACTCTGGTCCGCGCCGGAAAACTGTTTCCAAATCCTGGCGGGAATTTGTCCGTCCCACCACAATTGGATTTCTGGAACGCATGACCGGTCCGAAAATCCGCGCTTTTACAAGATTGTCCTTTACTATAAATGTGGTTTTCCTTACGGGTGCGATCAGGCCCGGGAAAACGATGGTTTCCAGTGTGCTCATATGATTGCTGATTATCACAACCGGCTCCTTGTCCTGGCGCAGGTTGTCGAGGCCCTCAATATAAAACCGTCCGCCACTCCTTTCTATGATTTTAAATACATCCATGGAGCTTTGAGCCCATGCGTCATCGTCATAAAGGCCCTTTTTGGCTTGAGCGCTGGACCGGAAAACCACTCTTAAAAATTTATAGTAGAACCACCAGCGGGAACCGAGTAAAAGCCGGTCTCCCCAGGCCCGACGGGTATTGTCAGGGGTGGTATAGGTATTGCCAGAAAAGTACTTTTTTTTCATCGTTCTTCTCTCATAAAAAATGAATTATAGCTTGAAACAATACCCTTGTCAAAATGATAGCTTCGATCTCCAGCGAGTGGCGCTCGATAAAACATGGTTACAAATCGATGATTTTATTTTGTGATATACGGTCTTCCTTTATGGAATGCCAGGTGGTTTTAAATATTTTAGGAGAATTGAGATCATAGGGACATTTTGTCACGCACTCCCGGCATTCAATGCAATCCTTGAAGGATTT
>CBFDCH010000013.1:0-12281 GCA_965603235.1 uncultured bacterium
CAGTCGTGGTTTCTTACGGCCAGTTTATTCCGAAATCCATTTTTCAAATCCCTGAACACGGTACCATCAACGTCCACTTTTCTCTTTTACCCAAATACCGCGGTGCAGCCCCTGTACAACGGGCCCTGGAAATGGGTGAATCCGAGACCGGTATCACCATTTTCTAGATTGATCGGAAAATGGACACCGGTGATGTCTGGGCCCAGCAGCCAATACCCATCCTTGCCCATGACACGACCGCTTCACTGCTTGAACGTATGAGCCAGGAAGGGGCTCCCTTCCTCAACCAAACCATAAATGGTATTATCGATGGCAGGATTGAAAAACATCCGCAGCCGCACGAACTGGCCACCTACGCTCCTCCTGTAACCAAAGTAGAGGGCAGAATAGACTGGCAGTTAACAGCCAGGCAAATAATTAATAAATACCGGGCCTTCACTCCCTTCCCGGGACTCTTTTTTTATGCCGATGATTGCTGTTTTAATATTAAAAAACTTGGGGTGTCACCCCTCAAACATGAGAGTGAACCTGGGGTGATCCTTGGCGTGGACCGGGAAAGTTTAAGGGTGTGCTGCGGTGAAGGATCGGTATTGGAAATTTTGGAATTTCAACCAGAGTGTAAGAAGCCGATGGCGCCCTATTGCTATACCTTGGGAAATAAGCTGCCTGATAGATTCTAATTTTAAAATAAAAGTCGGATTTTACAGGATAGCGATCAGCTGATCCTGGTATATGTTCAGGTAAAAGTTGAGTTTACCCTCAATGATCTCCTTGTTGGTGAGCAGGATGAGGAAATAGTCATTGGTCAGGGAATAGATGAGCAGGTAATAATCGAGGATATTGAGTTTGATATAGTAATTCATGGGGGCTACCCGGGTGGCATCAATTTTGGAGATGATGTCGGCAATTTCCGCGCCGGCAAACTCCAAATCAATTGCAGCTTCCGCAAAATCATGTTTTTCCAGCTCCAAGCCATCCTTACCCCATACACCCATAACCAATATATCTTTGTTGCGGTTATGAAACTCGCCAAAAATTTTTTCAAACAACCTTAGCTCCTCTGCTGGATTAGATCTAAAAATTTATTCAAGGCATCGATCTTTTTCTGACTGATGTATCGTATCTTTAGTTTATTGATCTTCTCCATAATATATTCTTCTTTTCGACTTTGATACAATTGCTCGTAAATTTTTAATGCTTCCCCCACATGACCCTGCTGCAGGTAAACTTCAGCGGCACTCTCAGTTACAAACTCGGCCTCAGACTCGGATTTAACCTCCTCATCAGTGGCTGTGGCAGTTACGGCTTCTACGCTGGGGATGGTTTGAAGGATTTCTGTTTCAGCGATCTGACGCACCTTATCTTCTACATCCTCAACATCCGTTTTAAGCTGCTCCTCCTGCAGGGGAATGACATCCAAAGGTGTAGTGTCGTCCATTGGAGGTGCTTTGTCCGAATCGAGAGTTGGTGGTTGGGTTTTTGCTTCAGGTACCTGGGTTTGTTGAGTAGGGGCCAGTGGATCAATTGCCGCTTCAACCGGAACTGGTTCCGGAGCAGCTGTTTCAGCAGATTCTGTTACTTGAGGTTCGGTTTCAAAGGCGGCCGGTTCCGGTTCAGCAATCGCCGGCTCGGTGGTCATAATAGGTGGTGGTTCCGGTTCTGGAGCAGGGGATTCTACAGGCGGCGGTTCTATTTCAATAGCGGCCGGTTCTGGTGTGGCTTCAACCGGTTCTGGAAAGGCTTCTGGTGCAGATTCTTCCAACTCTTCGGACAATACCTCGCTGAAACTTTGTTCAGGGATATCTTCTGGCACAGGAGTTACGGGCTTGGCCTCCTCCTCTTCCTCAGGTGGTTGTAGATTGGTTAACTCTTCCGGGATAATCAATTCCACCTCTGTCTGTTCTCTGGAGATGTCTATGTCCTCTACGGCAAGCCCGCCATCGATTTGCTCAATAGATTGTTTGGCCTTGCTGTTAAAGGGATCAAGAAACAGAATCCTGTTAAAATACTCGAGTGCTTGATCTTTATTTTGTTGCAGCTGGAAAAGTTTACCTAATTCCAATAGCAGGTTTATGTTGTCGGGATAGGATTTTATCAATTCCAGCAGAATCTCCTCTGCATCCTGGTATCTTTTTAAATCTACTAATGCCTGGCCGTATAACAGGTGAATATGAAAGGATGTGGGAAAATTCTGAACTGCTTCTTGAGCCAGTGGAAGAAAATCGTTGTATTTTTTTTCCTTATATAAACTCTCTAGTTTTAATAACTGTTCTCTTTCTGTACTCAATTTTTATCAACTTTTCCCTTTTATTCTTCACCCTGTCGGATAAATACGATATGGATGAAGTCGAAAGGCATGGTAAAAAGTTCGCTTTCGCCGGGTTCTTCCATGGTTGCTTTTATTAATATTCCGTTACCCAACGTGGGAATGCTGATTAATTCGGGGCCATAGTAAGTAGCGGTGATGGTACCGTTGCCATTGGTTCGTTTCCTGATGGATGTGTAACCGTTTGAAAAATAACCCCACCATAGTAAAGCAATGTTTGCCGTGTTGTCTGGATCATTGATATGGCGTAATTCCAAGTAAATATATTTGCCGGCAATTGGATTTCCTTTGAAATCAGTGACTTGCACGGTAATCTTGCTGGTGTGAACGTTACCATCAACAAAAATCACCGACGGGTTGGCCGAACCATTCAATTCATAACGGCTTCCAGCAGGTCCTCCCACAACCCCGGGAGCATCAGCAGCATCCCGCTTACATGAAGTGAAAGATAGGATAAGAAGCCCAACCAGAATAATTATATATAATTTTTTCATTTTCGCCTCCATGTTTAATGTACCTATTCCCCATCCCCGGCATCACCATAATTGCTAAAAAAGATGGTGATATCTCCGGATACCGGAGCCAACTCATGTCCGGCTAGGTCTCTTGATCTGATGGTCACCTTGGCAAACATGCGCAATAATTTGGTTACGCTCAGGTCAGCGAGTTCCCGTAGTGGGGGCTCCATCTTTGCTGTATGCCGCACCAGTGTGAAAGAGATGGGTGAGGTTGAACCAACTTTTACTACTTGATTTACAGGTTGGGAAAATGCATAGGGAACATCTACTCCCTCTACGACATTTCCATCTGGAGTCCAGTAGCTGATGTCAATCTGATAGACAAGGACATCTTGATAATAGGTGGAATTTGCGAACTGTGGATCAGGATTCAGCAATTCAGCTCTCACCGTGGCAGAGCCTGGATCATTTAAAATACCTCCACCGACTTCTACATCGCAATAATGGATTTGAGATTCCGAGCCAGTTAAATCCGTTCCTGTCAGAGAGAGCATTAATAAAACTGAATTGGATACTGATTCGTTTTCAAGTTGATTGCAGGAAACCATTAATAGGATGAGTAACCCTAACATTCCGATTTTGCTTAGTGTTTTCATTTTGTCACCTCCCATTATTTAATAATTCGTGGGGTTATAAAAACCAGGAGCTCCTTCTGCTCACCCCTTTTGTTGGAGCTCTTAAACAGATTCCCCAGCAGGGGAATCTTACTCAGCAGCGGCACGCTGTCCGTCTGTTCACTTTGCTCAACCCTGTAAATTCCTCCGATGACGATGGTGCCTCCGTCTTCGATCATTACCGTTGTACTGATAGATTGGGTGATGATCGGGGGAATACCATTGACCGTGTTGGCAAAGTCGGCTGAGTTGTTTTGAATATCAATGGCAGTGATGATAGTGCCTCGAGCAGTAATTTGAGGAGTGACTGATAATGAGAGTGCAGCGGGTACGAACCGCACTGTTACGGTGTTATTCTGAACCATCTGTACCGGAATCTGTCTGCCCTGCATGATTGAAGCCCTCATGTTGTTCTGGGTGGTGGTTTTGGGAGAGGAGATAATTCTACCTTTTCCCCTTTGTTGCATGGCTGTGAGGGCGGTTTCCAGTTTGAAAGTATTGGCAACATTGCCCAAACTGAAAACTGTTCCAGCAGTTCGACCGGGAGCCGGGAGGTTAATGGCATATCCTCCCAATTCTCCAACGATGCCCGGATTTTGTAAATTATAGATTTGATCGCCGTAAACGCTGATATTGTTGGGAAATTTTAATGTGGTTTGGTTGCCGTGTCTTCCATCTGCGTGTAAATTATAACCCCATTGAATACCCAGGTTCTTGACGTAAGTGGAGTTGGATTCGACGATCCTGGCCTCAATGGATACCTGTGGGTTGGCCACATCCAGCGTATCTATCAATTTATCCAGCAGTTTGATTTTTTCCGGTACTTCAGAGATGATCAGCGTATTGCTGCGTTCATCAGTTTGAAGCTGGCCTCTGGGAGTGAGTTGATTCTTTAATATACTAACAATATCTTTCACTTTCACATAACTCAGCACTCTTGTGGCCAGGGTGAGATTGCCTTCCATTTGCCGGGCTTCGCGAAGTTTTCTCCGCCTTTCAGCTTCAGCTGCCAGTATATCCACCCGTCCGACACGCAACAAACGGCCATCCTTTACCATATCAAGATTGTTTATTTTTAGGAAATAGTGCAGAGCCTGGTCCCAGGGGATATCATACATCTCGCAGGTGATTTTTCCGGAGACACCCGGATCGAGGACGATACTAAGATTGGCGAGCTTGGCAAAGGTCAATAGAACATTTTTTAAGTCCATATTGAAGAACTTAAAGGTAACCGGTTCTCCTGAATACTGGGTTTCTCCGGAATCAAGTGTTTGGATTAAGTAGGTGGTTTGCGGAGTACCATCTTCATCCTGCCTAGTAATATAACTCTTGGCAAGATTTTCTTTGGCTACTTTTGACTTTTCCTCAGAAAAAAATTCCGGAGTTTTTTTACTTGGAGCCGGCTTTTTTACCGGGTTATTCTGGGTCAGCACGATTTTGGGCTGATCTTCCTTTGGCGGAGCGATTTGAATGGGTTTGGTTTCTGTTTTGGCCTCTTGGACCGCCGGCTTGGCAGCTGCTTTTTTTACTTCTGCTTTGGCTATTATTTCCTTGGGTTGGGTCTTGACATTATTGGCGATTGATTTCTGGCCAAATTGTACCTGGAGTATATTTCCTTTTAAGGTTACTTCATAATCGTTTAAATAACTCAGATCAAAAACCAGGCGAAAAATTTCTGGATTATTATGAGCTCCCCTGAGGGCTTTGACATTGGCCTGGTTGATTAATTTATTGATTTTACTCCCCTTGGTATTCTTTAAATCAATTGCCAAACGGAAGGGATAGTCTGTTATGGGGATAACGTTGTAATCCACGGGTTTTAGCAGGTGCAAATTGATTTGTACAGAGTCTTTGCCCCCTTTTTTTACCTGTATGTTCTTGATTCTGTTTTTACCTGTTGGCAGGCTGGAGGTAATTTTTTCATCTTTATAAATATTCAATGGTTTTTGGGTCATTGTCGGCTGGCTAGTGGCTGGCGCAGCGGCTTTGCTCAATTCGGGGAATTCGATATATAAACCGTTTTGATTGGTGAATACGCGGTACTTGACTTCTTCTTTCAATAAAATTTCTACTTCTACACATTGTTTGCTCTTTTTGATATTCAGGTTGTCCACAATGGGAGAATCAAATTTATAAGTGTTCTTCTGATTGATAAAGTCTATGTCATTTATGCGCATGACGATAAATTTAGGATTATCCTTTATGGGGTGAAACACGTAAGGGATGGGGATCATCTGGTTGGTCTTAAAGTACAATTGAACAAAATCGTCTCCCTTGAGGTATTCAATGTCTCTTATACTATTTTGGGCATTTATTGAAGCATACCCTACCAAAAAGACTATGATTATTGCCAGGATTTTACGTTTCATTTTTTATTCTCCTCTTCAGGATTTATATTTTTTCTAATTGTTCTTTCTCTTGTGCCTGTTGGAACCAGCACACTTTGACGGAAGGTAACTGTATTTATATTTATCCTTATTACTTCCCCATCATACACTTGAGTGCCTACCTTCAACTGATATGGGCGATTGTCCGGCCCTCGGAATAGCCCAATGAATTCGCCGGTACTGTTGATAATTCCCTCAAGTGTGAGCTCGTTGATTGTGAGTCCTGCCACACCAGACCTCTTAGTCCGGATATTTTCCTTGGTGCCTCTTAGGGGATCCCAGAAAGGATCTCTTCGGCCCATTGGTTTGTAGACAAAACCTTTGCCAAGCTCATCCTGGAGTGTCTCTGTCTCGGCCACTGTGGTGGTTTTTTCGGGTGCAGTTTCTTTTTTCTTCTGTTGGCTATAAGAAGGTAAAATCAAATATATGACCAATATTAAAAAAACATATTTTTTCATCTTAAATCTCTCCTCCCAGGGATTGTTACCTCCGCCGACGTTTCCGCCGGGCTTTTGGCTTTCTCTTGGGGGCTTCCTTATATGTATATGTAGTGGCATTAAAACCGACGCCTACAGTTATGTCTCTGGTCATATTTTTCCTGGGGGCCAGGGTTAGCCGGTTAATAGTGAAGATTTTTTTTAGCTTTGAAAGTTGATCGAAGAAGATGGCCAGGTTATGAAAGTTTCCTTCTACTCTCAATGCATAGGGATGCTCGACGTATATTTCTCTCTGCTGTACGCCTCGTTGTACGAAGCTATTCAGCCGTAGCCTGTTTCCTTGTATCAATGATTCGATCTTTTTCAAAATTTGCGTGATCTCTTTTTCTTCGGGTAAGATTTGCTTTAATTGTTGGAGTACCTGTTCTTTTTCTTCAATCTCTTGCTTAATCATGGGCATTTTATCTTTTTTCTGTTCGGCAATTTTAATCTCCCGTTCCAGTGCCGCGATATCTGTTTCAAGTTTTTCAATAACGCTGATGTTTTTGCTATATACCATCAGATAAAATACTACAAAGAGGATTGCGCCTATTATTAAAAAAACTAAAAATTGTCCCCACCAGGGTAAGTTTTGGATATCCATTATTAACCCGCCTTTTTCTTATTTAGAGTGTCCCTGAAGGAACAAGTGAGCCTGAAGTCCAGTACCTCCAGGCCTGCTCTTCTGGATACCCTTGAGTCCCTAAATTGGATATTATGGAAAAAATTGGTGGCTTTTAGATTGTTGATAAAATCGGCAATCAAGCTGTTGGATAAAGCCCGCCCCCTCAAGGTAAGACTGTTGTTATTAAAGTTCAAATTGGTTAGCCACACCCACTCCGGCAATGAACTGGATAGTTGGTCCATCATTTTCACAGCGCGCTGCTGGGTGCTCTTCAAATCTTCAATAATTTTAACCTTTCTAGCCAGTTCATCTCTGGTTTTTTCCAGGCGGGCAATTTCCTTGAGTACCCCTTCCAGTTCCGTTTTGCGAGCTTTTTTTATCCTATAGGTTTTTCTTTTATTGCTGAGATCCGCCTGTTGACTGAAATAGAAAAAAGCAATTACAGCTGCTGTCAAAACCAGACTGCCAACGACAGCAACCATGCTGAGCCTGCTTTCTCTGGATTCTTCAACAAAAGATGCGGTTTCATGGACTGTGGAAATATCTTTTTTTTCGGGGCTTAATAAATTTATTTTTATCATTTGAAATCTCCCGCTGCCCTTAAGGCCAGTCCCAGTGCCACGTTAAAGACTGGAGCCATTTCATTGATAAAATCGAGATCGAATTTTTTTGAATTAATTTCGACATTATTAAATGGATTGACTATCTCTACTGGTATATCGAATTCCTGGGAAAAAAAGTCAATGATGGATTCCAGGTTGGCAGTTCCACCGCTCAATAGTATGTTGTCGATTTTGCCTTCTGTGGTGTTGGACCGGTAGAATTCAAAAGTCTTTTTTATCTCATTGCTAAGTTCGTTGAAAATCAAGTTAATGACCGGTTTAACAGCTGCAGGGGAAACTCCATCCACCTGTCTTCCCTTTTTAACGGATTCGGCTTTTTCATATTTTAGGTTAAGTTCCTTTTGGATTAAGTCGGTGAACTGGTTACCGCCAAAGGCAATATCCCTTACAAAAACCGGGAAACTGTTTTTGGCAATGATGACATTGGTGATTGATGCGCCAATATTTATAACAGCTATACTTTTATTTTGATAAATTTCATAATTGTGAAGTACGCTGTTTAAGCTGGCAAATGATTCCAGGTCCACAATTTCCGGTTTCTTGCTGGCAATGGAAACCACATTTAAATAATCGTTTAATTTTTCTTTTTTTACTGCTGTTAATATAACCTCTGCTTTATCCGGATGAACATCGGGTGTTTCAATAATTTCATAATCTATATTCACCTCTTCGGGAGTGAAGGGAATATGAGGGCGTGCTTCCCATAGTATGTGCTCATGCATCTCACTTGGATTTAAGCGCTGTACTTCAATCCGCTTGACGATCACCGAGCTGCCTGATACTCCGAATGACAATCCGTCGGTTTTGGTCTTACTTTCGTAGAATACGTGTTGGATGGCATCAGCGACAGCGGTTGAATCCATGATGCTGCCCTCAACAATGGATTGATAAGGAACAGGTTCATAGCCCAAGGACAACAATTCGACTGTGGATTCTTTCCCCTTTTTTATTGGTTTTAATTCAATTAATTTTAAACCGAAGGATCCAATATCAAGGCCAACTATTTTTTTGGGTTTAAAGCTAAAAATTGGCATTAATTACTCCGTAAAGGTTTGTTTTCATCTCCATCTCTTATTAGCATAACAATAAAAAAATGTCAAGCATTTTTGATTTTTTTTTATAGTTATATAGGTAATTTCAGTCTTTTGGCCACTGAAGATGCTGATCAACAAAGGGTTTCCGTGATTATTTGTCTAAATGAGCGATATAGTTAAAAATTACTATTTTTTCGATTTATAAATTTCTCCATAATTTAACAAAATGAACCATTTTGTTGGAGTAATATCGTTATTTTTAAATTTATTTTTAATTTTTTTATACACACTTTATAAAAAAGTTATAATTTTTGGGTGAAATCGGCAAGGGATCAGGCATTACCCTGTTTTTGTTGACTTGCCGGCGGATTTGTGGTATAAAATCAAAACTTGAAAAAGGAGTTTGATGATGTTTGCAATAGTTGAAAGTGGAGGCAAGCAATATAGAGTGGAAGAAGGCTCTATACTTGAAATTGAATTGCTGGACACAGAGCAAATCGACAAGCAGAATCTGTTCCATTTTAATCATGTTTTGCTGATAAAAGACAAGGATCTGATGATTGGGCAGCCCTATGTTGAAAAAGCAAGGGTCCGAGCCAAAGTTTTAGAAGAGTTCAAGGCTCCTAAAATCATTGTTTTTAAGAAAAAATCCAAAAAACAATACAAGAGGAAGCGGGGGCATCGTCAAAAATTGCATCGGGTACAGATTGAAAAGATCGAGTTAGTGGCCAAGGCCAAACCGGCATCCCAGGAGCAAAAGGAAACAAAAACCAAAACCGAGGCCAAGAAAGGAACCATAGTAAAAGAAACAGTGAAAAAAACTGCAAAACCAAAAACTGCTGCCAAAGGCACAACCAAAACTCAAACAAAACCAGGTGCCAAGGCCACCCCAAAGAAGAAAAGTACAAAACCTAAAGCAGAGGAGAGTAAATAATGGCTCATAAAAAATCAGGTGGTAGTGCCAAGAATGGACGTGACAGTGAATCCAAGCGGTTGGGTGTTAAAAAGTACGGTGGTGAAAAGATAAATGCCGGGTCAATTATAATCCGACAGCGGGGAACAAAATTTAAACCGGGAAAAAATGTAGGGATGGGTAAAGACAATACCCTTTTTGCCCTGATATCCGGCTCAGTAAAATTCAAAGATAGAAAAAAGCAAAAATTTGTTGAGGTTGAACCCAATTAATTTTCAGTTACTCTTCCCACAGAATTTTACAGATGACAGCAAAAAACATGTTGATTTAACCGGAGATCATGCCTCCATTTTTTAAATCCAGCCAAAAAAGTTGTATAATATTTTTGTATGTTTATTGATCGAGCAGTGGTAACCTTTATTGCCGGAAAGGGAGGAGATGGTTGCATCAGTTTTCGTCGAGAAAAGTTTGTTCCCAGGGGAGGCCCCAACGGAGGAGACGGAGGTGATGGCGGGAGTATTATACTGAAGAGCAGAGCGGGCATTCACTCCTTAATCGAGTTCAAGGGAAATAACATCATTAAAGCCGAAAAGGGCCAACATGGCAGCGGCAGTAATAAAATGGGACGAAGGGGCAAAGAAAGAATCCTCTATGTTCCTTTAGGAACAGTGATTAAAACCCATCCTGATGAAGAGTTGTTATTGGATTTTTTTGATGAGGAAACGGAGTTCGTCATTGCTGAAGGGGGCAAGGGCGGGCTGGGAAACGTCCATTTCAAATCATCGGTAAATCAAGCACCGCGCCGGGCAACTCCCGGTAAACCAGGAGAGACCATCAAGGTGGTGCTGGAATTAAAACTGATCGCATTTGCCGGGCTGGTAGGCTTCCCCAATGCTGGAAAATCGACTTTGATTTCAAAAATGACAGAAGCAAAACCAAAAATTGCCAATTACCCGTTTACAACACTGACACCCAATTTGGGTGTTATGTATCAAAATTTTGAGAGCCTTGTTATTGCCGACATTCCTGGCTTGATAGAGGGGGCCCACCAGGGGCAGGGAATGGGCATCGAATTTTTGCGACATGTTGAGAGAACCAAATTGCTTGTTTTTCTTGTCGACGTATCTGACCAAAGCCAATCGTCCCCGATTGAGACGTTAAGAGTTCTGAAAAAGGAATTACACGCTTATCAAGCCAATTTGGTTAAGAAAAAATGTATTGTGGTGGCCAATAAAATCGATCTTGTCGAGGAAAATGGACCTGAATTGGAAAGCCTTAGCGCCTATTGTAATAAGGAGAACATCCCCTATTTTGAAGTATCCGCTCTTAAGGGAATCCATTTGGCTGCACTAAAACAAAAAATATTTGAATTTTTCAATGAAAAATAAGGTTGGACTTTTGGGTGGAACATTTAATCCTGTTCATCAGGGACATCTCTCCCTGGGATTGCAGGTAAAGCAAGCCTTTCACTTGGACCGGGTTCTTTTTATTTTATCGGCCCGGCCACCACATAAACAGGAGATGGGAATTCCACCTGCTGCTGTACGCTGGAAGATGTTGCAGGCCGCTTTACATCCTTTCCCTGATCTTATACCCTGTGATGTTGAAATGAATCGAGATCAATATTCCTGGACCTATGAGACAGTATCTGAATTGCAGTGTCGCTACCCAGAAGATGAGTTTTACTTTATTTCAGGCAGTGAGGGATTTTTGAAAATCCGCACCTGGAAAAAGTATAAACAATTATTGGTTTCTATCCCATTTATCGTAATTTTACGAGCCAATAAGGATAAAGACCTGGTAGAGAAGCTTTTGAGAGAAGAAAATATTCTCCCCAGCACCAACCCTTCATTCTCTTCCGGCCTGCCGTGGGTTTATTTGTTTACTTACAATTCTGAAACGATTCACCTA
Organism: uncultured bacterium; assembly: GCA_965603235.1. Lineage (GTDB taxonomy): Bacteria > Acidobacteriota > Aminicenantia > UBA2199 > UBA2199 > CBFDCH01. The sequence continues at coordinate 11,428 of CBFDCH010000013.1, forward strand.
TCTTCAACCTTGATCAGAAAACGAGTTGGATCAAGGGATGGCATCGATGGCCTGGTGCCCGTGGAGGTAAAAAAAATTATGGAGGAATACAAACTATATGAATGTTGATGGTTATCAAAATGTGATGGAGCAGGTAAAGAAGAGTAGAATTCCAGCCATGATTAAGCGGGTAGCTGCCATTATGCTGGATAAAAAAGCAGAAAAGGTAGTTATTTTAAAATTGAAAGGGCTTAACCGGATCACTGATTTCATGGTGATTTGTTCTGGTAATTCTTCCCGTCAGAATCATGCTATTTCCAAAGAGATCCAGGAAAACCTTAAAAAAGAATTGAAATTAAGAGCGTTCAGTGTGGAAGGGGTGAAGAATGCCGAGTGGATTCTGCTGGATTATATTGATTTTATCGTACATTTGTTTTCACCGGAGACCAGGGAAAAGTATTTGATCGAAAAATTGTGGATGGATGCCAAACGATACAATTTTTACCAAGATTAAGAATCTTGAAGATCCGGCCTCTCTAAAAATCCGTGAGAGGGTGGATCGTATTGCTGACCTGCAGACCAATGTGCTCTTTTACGGTGAGACGGGGGTGGGAAAGGATTTTTGGGCCGAATATCTCTTTGGAACCAGTAAGTTCGAGAAGATGGTGAATCTCCATTGCGGTGACATCCCCGAAAATCTTTTGGAGAGTGAATGGTTTGGATATAAAAAGGGAGCCTTTACCGGAGCTGGCAATGACTATGAAGGGAAATGGAAAACCGCGGAGAATGGAATTCTTTTTTTAAATCAAATTGATTTGTTGAGTCTGAACCTGCAGTCCCGCCTGTTGAGGATCATCGAACGGAAGCGGTTTTTT
>CBFDCH010000014.1:0-12237 GCA_965603235.1 uncultured bacterium
CACAATCTCCACGCCCTGTTGTCCATTCACAATGAAGAAGCGGATATGATCGACCGCACCCTGGACAAAAACAGCCTGCACCGTTTCATCGAGCAAATAGAGGTAGACTCCGTCCGCAAGCGGTTCATTTATAGCTTCCTGGCCCAATCTCAGCCGCAAAGTGATCCAGTTCAGTTGAGAACTGCTGATCTGAAAACTTTGGCACAGGTACCCGTGAATATCCAGTTGGGCTTCTCCCCTGCCCTGATAAAAACCGAGCGATGGCTGGAGGTGTATGTCTGCTGCGGTTGTTGACATCTCCCCGGAGGGAGTGGCGGACGAATTTTGCCAGAAAAAGGGGACCATGGGCAGGGGTATATTGCCTGAGAATAGGATAATATGAAGTTCCGCCAGCCAGCGGTAGGGACCCAACCGGGAACGAGCTTCCACATTTGCCAGAATTCTGGTTTTTTTAAAACTTTGCTCACTATTTTCGCGGACGGCAAAATCGCAGGTAATGGTTGTCTGCCCAGATTCAACAGGGGCAAACTCGGTTTGATTAAAGTAATCCTCCTCCGGAGTGTGATAATTACGCAGGTCAACTGCAGCAATTTTTTCTCTGAACCGGTGCAGATACAGAAGAAGGTGTTGATACATTTTTTCAGTGAGCCAGGTTTTGCCGCTACGTGCGCCATTTATCCGTTCATGAAGTAGAACATGCCCCAGTAAACCAAGAGCAATTAACGAGAGGAGCAATACACCCAGCACTGTCAGAATGATGCTTCCACGTGTTTTCATTTCAGCACCATATTTTTAAGAAAAATGTAGCCCCTGACCTGCTCTTTTTTATTGACTTCAATCCGGTATAACACCGATTGAGATTCCGGGAAAAAGGAGACAAAAAAATCACTGACCCGGTCGAGCAGGGGTTGAAAATTCCCCCGATCTACCTTTCTCTTCAATTGCGCCTGTTTTGCAAAAAAACGATATTCTATTTCCTTAAGTACCAGCACCACCGAATTTTTAGCATAATCATACTTCAATTCCTTGTTCAAAAAGAGACGCCCCTGTTGCCACTGGCTGATTTCCGCGTACTCAAGGGATCCATAATCGGTGCAATATATCAATACCTTTTTCTTGTTTTTAAAGAATTCATCCTGGTTTAGGGCCACACTGGTGTTCCCCTGAAATGCCGGTTCATTTAGAAAACCGCTGGTGACGCCAAAACATAATTTATAACCTGTATCCGTATGCTCAAAAGGTTTGAGATTATAATAAAAACTGGCTTCCTGCAGCCGCATGCCGCAATTGCCAAGATCGGATTTGATGGTATCCACCGTATGAAAAATAGCCTCAAGTACTTGCTGGTTTTCCGATAATTTCTTGGTGGCTGTGGTGCCGTCAAATACACTGTTAATGATAATGGAAAAAACCACCAGGCCCAGAGTAAGCACGATGATAACTTCCACAAGTCCAAAACCGTCATTCATTTTTTACCCCCATGATAAATATGGATTTATAAAAGAAGCTCCTGCGCTGCTGCTTTTTCAATTCGACTGACAGGTGAATCGACTTCAGAGTGGATGATTCATCTGTGATCTGCCATCTCACCACTGCTCCCCTGTCGGTAATTTTATACCTTCCCGGGTGTAAAGATGGATCGTTAAATGGTTTAGCCACTAACTGGTTTTGGTGGAAAGAGAGGGTTTGCTGCAATTTGAATTTCAATACAGAGTTGCGGTAGGTATGAAAAGAAAAAACAATAGCTCTGGTAAGAGCCAGCATGCCACTAGAGAGGATTAGCAGTGCTGCCAACACCTCAACTAGGCCATACCCCATTGGATGTTTCGATTTTTTTTCTGCCATTTTATCTCTCTCCTTATTAATCAATTTTGTTGCCAACTCTGGCCTGAACCGCACCATAAAACAATTCTCCAGGAGTGAAATCCGTAAGAACCCCATCTGGAGAGCCGCAATAAAAAGAAGACAACCATCTATTTTTTTTGGATCAAATTTTTTTCCCCGGCCAGCCCTGCACTTGATGCCATTTTCCGCTAACGATTATTTACTGAAAATTTCAGCATCGTAAACGATCGTTTACTTTGGATTATTTTGAAGTGGTGGCGTTTTATGTCAAAAACACACTGATGACCGGGGATTTCAAGGCACTCTTCCGGGCAGGGTCCAACCTGGCATCAAAATTGTTATATTGCCTCAGGAGGTCACAATGAAGCAAATTAAAAAGAGTGTATCAATCCTCGTCTTTTTTGTTGTGGTGTTTGCCCTGGCCAGTCCAGCCATGGACAACCAGAAAGTTCAGAAATCAAAATCATTGATTAACATCAACACAGCCACGGTTCAACAACTGGCTAAATTGCCGCGGGTTGGAGAAAAAACAGCTGAACGGATTATCACGTTCCGCAAAAAACACGGAAAATTCAAAAAGGTTGAGGACCTGATGAAGGTTAGTGGAATCGGTGAAAAAACGTTTAAAAAATTGACAAAACTAATCACCGTTTAAGATTGTAACCCTGGGGCAGGATTTACCCTGCCTCAGGGCCACAGATGGAGGAGACAAGATGAAAGACAAAGTTAAAGATTTAAGTTTATTATTAATTAGTTTAACTGGCTGGGAAGAAGATTCGCGCAAGGAACCGGGAGAGAAAATCATCCGTTCATGGAAGGGATACTCCTTTGAGATCCTAAACGAGTTGGAGGATGAAAACCTCATTCTCCAGTTCGGAAATGCCAAATCACTCATCCTGACCAAAGAGGGCAAAGAAAAAGCTTTGCAACTTAAACAAAATTATCTCCAATTGTAAAAATGACGGCGGCCGGGGGTATAACACCTCTGGCCTCTCCTCATTTGGAGATCGTATGGTTAAAAACTGCAATTTCTGTTGCATCATAAGTTGCCTCCTCATTGAGCAACCACATTGTGCGGGCGGCACAGGTAGATCGTATCTTTCTGTAAAAATGTTTCAATGCGAAAAATTTCATACCCCGCGGCGTTCACCTTTTGCTTCAGTTCCTTTGGTGTAAAAAAATGACTGCTGCCGGTTTTATCCGGATCCTGCTCCATAATCACCACCGCTGCATTGGCTTTTAAACTCCTGGTTATGTTTTTTAAAAACTCCACCGGTTCGTCCAGGTCGTGGAACACGTAGCACATAAACACCATATCCATTTTGCCAGCCGGAAACAGGGGATCCTCAACCCGCCCCAGGATGGTGGAGATATTTTGAATATTGTTGCGCTGGCAGCGGTCCTTGATATGGTTGATGTTACTTTTGCTGATCTCATTGGCATAGACACGGCCGTTTTGACCGACCCGTTTGGCCATCCTAAAACTAAAATAGCCATGACCCGCACCGGCCACACCAATGGTCATGCCCTGCGTTACTCCAATTACATCCATCACCTTTTCCGGCTGCTGCCAGGTATCCCTGTCGTATGATCCGGCCCATAACCAACCGGGGAGCAGGAGTAGAATCAACCAGCCGACAATTCTACACTTTTTCATCTTGTTTTACTCCAGTCACACATTATTTAACACCTCATGGGGTGTTGATTTCACCTCCCCTTCCATAAAACTCACCCCGTCACCTTGGTCAACCAAGAATTGGAATTGATGTCAACAGCAGAAAAAGGAGAAAAATTACCAGGGTGATAAGAACATGGGTAAACGTTTTTTTTCTCATCTCACTTCTCCACTGGGAGTGTAAAGGGAGGGAACCAGGACCCGGCGCTTTTGCTCTATTCACAATCTCCACCTTATTCCTACCCTCGGGTCCTGGTCTTCACTCACCTGCTATTGGGCACAGTTTTTTTTACCTTTTTTATGGAATCCCGCCTTTTTTACCTTTCCCTTTAAGGCTCCCTTAATCCCTTTGTTGCCTACAAAAAATAAATCACCGTACATCTGGGCACAGCACATGGGAGTGTCAACGCCGTTCTTCTTCGCTTCAAGGGCAAAATTGATATATCGATCCGCCCCTTCACCGGCATGCATGGGAAAAACAGCTCTTGGTTTAAGCTTCTTCACTGTATAGTAAACACCCTTTTTTACACTCACCAAATCTCCAAATCCACAACCGCTGACCGGTGCAAAGAAAATATCGGGTGATAATCCCTTGTCTGCCAGATAGTCGATTTCTTCTTTAAACGGACCGGAAAAATCCCTTTTGCGGTTGGCATGGTCACCGGAATGAAATATGTCGACACCATCGGCTTTAATATAAAAGCCAACGCCACTGTCATTGGATTTTATGGTAAGAACCTTCATGCCATTAATCACCTTTTTGCTCCTGGGGGGCAGATAGACATAACCTTTTTTGTCTTTGGCCTTGAATCCCATCACATATGTGACCTTTTTTAATTTTTCCTGCCAGTCAAAAATCGCCGGTGTATAGTGATCGCCGTGGTTATGAGAGACAAATACGGTGACCGGTAAATCTTTGATTTCCTCAAAATTTATGTTACCATTGGCAAGGTGGGGCTCATCTGGCAAGGCTTCTCCCTTAAAGTAGTCAAATACCAGAAAGTGGTTCTGGGTCTTTATGGCCCAGCCACTATGCCCCAAGTACCAAACCGCTGCATTGCCAGCCGGCAACTTTTTCGCTAACAAGGGGGAAAAACCGAAGTTTTTTATAACTTTATCCGCTTTTCCGCCTTTGGCTGCCAGATGCTTGGCAATTTTTTTATGCCCGTAACGGCAGGCATAATAGAGAGGGGTTCTTCCCCGCTTATCCTTGGCATTCACCTTGGCGCCATTTTTTAACAACATGGCGGTGATTTTGCCATACCCTTTAACTGAACTGAGATGGAGAGGGGTGACTTCCAGTTTGGGATCGGCCACATTGACATCAACCCCGGCATTCAGCAGCAGGTCAACCAGCTTTAACCGGCCCTTATTGGTGGCCAGGATCAACGGCGTCCAGCCCTCCTTACCCAGGGAATTGACATCCGCCCCATTTTTAATTAAGGCCTTGGCTCCGGCCACATTACCACCCATACAGGCATTATGCAGAGGAGTGCGGCCAAAATTGGTTTTCACATCCGCAGCAATTCCCCGGTCAATCAACATTTGCATGATTTCAGGTTTTCCCTCCCAGCCCACTTCATGCAGCAGGGTCCAGCCATTGTCACGCTTGGCCTTTACATCAGCCCCTTTGGCAATAAGAAATTTGACGATTTGCGGATAACCGCCTTTTCTGGAAGCGGCATATGAAAGGGGTGTACTGCCAATCTTACTGACATAGTTGACCTTGGCGCCTTTGGACACCAATAGTTTCACAGCGGACAACTCCCCGGATGCGGCAGCATAATGCAACGGGGTCTCGGCATCAATTTCCTTTGATTCCAGATCCGCCCCGGCTTTCAGCAGCATTTTAGCCACCTGGGTATGGCCCTTCCAAACCGCATAATGGAGTGGAGAACGCTTATTCCGGCTGGACACTAAATTAACATCCGCTCCTTTTTCCAGCAGCAGGGCCACCACCTCAACCTGGCCGTTGTAAGCAGCCAATTGCAGGGGGGTTCTGCCCAGCTCACTCTTGCCATTCAATAGAGCCGGATTTTTGTTAATTAATTGTTTTACCAGGGCCACATTGCCCTCCTTGGCCAGCTGATGGACATTTTTTGCTGAATAAGTGTTGAACACCAGCAAAAATATAACCATCAGCATCCACAGAAATTTCTTCAAAAATTTAGTCATTGATCTAACCTCCTAATTATTATCTTAACCCTGTCGGTTTTTGCGTACAGGTATCCTGTCATTTTAAAGCCTCCTAATTTCTTATTTCAGGTATTGTTTACTCAATACCTGTTACCAGTTAAAATCGCTTACATACCTCTTGAACTCTCCACCTCCTTGCTCTCCACAAAGAAGAAAATTTCATGTTGTTTGTGATTACGAACAACAATGCCCGCCGGATAAACTTCAAAACGGCGGAAATCTTTGGTGAGTTTTATTTTAGTGTACCAAACATTCTCCACGATCAGACGCCCCTTTTCCCAGGAGTTGACTGAAATTTCATTTTCCTTGACCCAGATCATCCGTACCCCGTCAGCGGTATCAAAATAATAATAGGGCATGGACTTGATTTTCACATTTTCCATTGCCAGACTCTCCATGTTAAAAAAGTAGTAGTGACCCTCATTATGAATCAGCACATTTTTCTGAATAAAATTGCCCAGTAGAATACTGGGCGATTTGACCTTCTTTATTTTGCCCTCTTTTTGAAAGACCGGGGTTAATCCATCTCCCAACTCATACAATTCCATCTTGTCTGAGGTGAAGCGGAGTAAACGATTTTTCCACATGGCAACCGCACTGGCTCCAAATATTGTCTTCGCCTTACCATCCCCGTTTACCAACAGCACATCGGTCTCTTTTTGTTTATAGTGAGGTTTTTTAAATATTACAAATTGCAGCGGTCGATCAGCAACCCCGGCCAGGCGGCAGAAGTGCTTAAAATTATAGCGATTTTCAATGGGGATTGTACGCGTTTTGTCATCATTAACTTCAAGGATTTTCTGAAAGTTGTTAAAGTGACGATCAGTGAGAAGAAAATAGATTTTGTCATCCACAAGGGGTCGATTAAAAACCAGATAATGATATTGCCATTTATCGCTTTTCAAAATGGATCGATACTTGCCTGTCTTTAAGTCAAGCAATACCAGATGACTTTTTCCCTGCCAGTGATTGCCAATATCAGCATACACTTTTCCTTGCACTTCAAAGAGACATTTCATACCGTGATTAAACCGGAACTTCACCTCGTCCCCCTGGCTGATCACTGTTTTGTGTTTGGTTGAGTCGATGGTGATTCGACCCGAAGCCGGGAAACTGAATTCCAGGGACAAATTGGTGATGAGAAAGGTGACAGCCACCACCACTGCTGCCAGAATAAATACTGCTGAGGCGAGTCTTATGTTGAATCGAAGTGGCGGGCGCATATCGTATCGCTGCAGCAGGAAGAAAAAGAGGATGGGAAAAACAAGCAGGGAGAAAAATACCTGCAGGGCCAGGCTGACCTCTCCCAGGCTAAAATCCAGGTAGGCAACCAAATAGAAGAGGCCAGCAGTCCCCAGGGTGGTAATAAAAAAAGCGATTAAAAAATTCTTGATAGTGATGGAAAATACCATGGAACATAAAAAGAGTGAAATTAAGAGGAGTGAAAATTGCATATCCGTCAACAGGAAAGGCAGATCCTGAAGAGCGGAAATCAAATTGAAGACCCCAGCCAATAAAATCACAGCGACCAACCGGGGTAAAACCTTTAATAAAAAGAGGCGGGTACGGGAGATGGGTAAGGAAAAGAGATATTCCAGGGCCCCTTCCTGCCTCTCACGGTCAAAAATGGCCCAGCCCAGATATGAAGCAAACAGCAGCATGAAAATTTGCATGGTGGGTGCCAGCAGATCTGCCCTGCCAATGCGGCCGATGGCCAGCATCAGGACCAAAAGTATTGCCACGATAACAATAAAATCTCTTAGCAAACGTTTCAATTCAATGGTGAGCATACTCACCTCCAATGCAGGCACGCAGAATATCAGTCAGATTCAGGTACTCCACCTTCATATCTCCGGAAACTTCACCTGAGAAGGGATAAATGTACATCTCCTTGACTCCCTGCCACTCCTTGCTGAAAATAACCGGCTGGTCAGCCGGCGCCTCCTCGCCGTAAACCTTGACAAAATTCTGTTTGAGGTTGATTACAGATTCATTCAGCACAATCGACCCCCGGTCAAAAATAACTACCCGGTCCACGATCCCCTCAATATCCACAGGCACCTGGGCGGCAATCACCAGAGAAAGCTCTTTATCTTCAATTAATTGCAGTATCGAATTTAAAAATATTTCCCGTAGATGGGGATCTAAAAAATGGACCACATCATCAATCAAAAGATAATCAGGGGAAGTAGAGAGGGCCAGGATTAACATAAACAAGGTCTTTTCACCCCTGGAGAGGGAGCTCACTTTTTGATTCATGTCAAACTGATATTCACCGATGGTTTGATACTCAAAATTGTCATAAAAGGAAGCATGAGCCCTGACAGCCTCCCGCAGGCGCAGACTATCATAAAAACTGAGTGAGGAGGGAATGTAGGCGATTTTTTTACGGGCCCGATACCCCACCGGCATCTCATCAATGGAGATCTCTCCGGATTGGGTTTGCAAAATCCCGCAGATATTTCTCAATAGGGTGGTTTTTCCGGCACCATTGGCGCCGGCAAGAATGACGGTCTCCCCTTTATCAAAGGAAATATTTATATTGTCCAGGGCAACTTTTTTCCCAAAGCAAAAGCGCAAATCTTCTATTTTAATCATTCATCCTCCCGAAAGAATTCACTCACCATCTGCTTCAAGGTTTGTGATGAAAGGCCCAATTCAATCCCTTTTTCTATCACCCGCAAAAATTCGTCCTTGATCAGATCCATCTTCTCTTTTTCGGTGGTTTCTGATTTTTCTACCCAAAATCCCTTGCCTGCCCGGGCACCGACAATCCCCTCTTGCTGAAGTTCCCGATAGGATCTGACAACAGTGGTAGGGTTTATCTTTAAAAAGGAGGCCAATTCCCGGATGGAAGGCAGGGAGTCGTTGGCAGCCAGTATATTTCTGGCAATCGCCTGCTTGATATTCCGCGTTATCTGTTCGTATACCGGAACCGGCGAGGCAAAATCAATAATAATTTCTGCTAAAACCATTTTTTTCACTGTATGTATATTATGATACAGTGATACAGTTTTGTCAACTATTTTGCCAAAAAAAATAAATAAAATTTTTAGGTTCTGAAAAATAACGCAATATCGGTATTTTGTAAAGATAAACAAAATGTCAAATCTGGTATCAGGGATTATTCCATAACATTTGATTATATATGATACAATAAAAGAACATAAAATCTATATATATGGACAGGTAAATCACATGGAAACGGATGTCACTTTACATTTTTAAAGATCTGGAGCATGTCTTCTTCCAGGACAAATACCTTACCATCAATCAGGCAGCTTTCCAATTCCCCGTTATTAATTTTTTCCACCACTTCTTCCAGGGTTACCGGCAGGTACTTGGCAATATCCTCCGCAGTATAATATTTCACTCCATGCAGCACAATCACTTTGTTTCCCACTTCATTTTATCATTATCCTTTGCCAGCGCCAATTATATTTTAAATTTGTCGGCATCCCGGTCGTTCACGAAGAGCACAAGATATTCACTTAAAAAATTGGTGGTTGCCAGGGGGCTGTTTTATTGTTAATATTTAAATGTATCGCCAACCCATATGTATAGAACAATTTTGCCCAGGAGGCCAAGATGAAAAGATCCATAACCATTCTTATGTTTATACTTCTCCTGTTTAATACCTCATTGCTTACAGCAGGCGATGAAAAGGAGACAAATCAAACCACACTTCCATTCAACAGCCAGGAATACCGGGCTCATTTAAAATTTTTAGCTAGCGACCTTTTAGAGGGGCGGAGCCCCGGCAGCCGCGGAGACCAGTTGGCAGCAGCCTACATTGCCGCTCAGTTTGAAGCACTCGGCTTAAAACCGATTAATGCCCAGACCGGATACTTTCAAAAGATCATTTTTGAAGGTTTTAACACCATTGAAGATACAATCGCCGTTACATTTAAAAACAAGCATCAATCCCTTACCGTTACCTCTACGGACGAAATCGGCCTGGCCAGTCAATTGTCCGATGTTGAAAATATCGACACATCGGCAGACCTGCTGTTTGTGGGTTACGGTATCACAGCCCCGGAATACAAATGGGATGACTTTAAGGATACAGACATCAAGGATAAAATTATCGTGGTATTGGTCAATGATCCGCATTACAAGAGGACCGGTTTTGGCAGTGAGTCCATGACCTATTACGGCCGCTGGACCTACAAGATCGAGATGGCACGCAAACGCAAAGCCCGCGGCATCCTGATGATTCATCATGACCGGGAGGCCACCTACGGCTGGCACATTGTTGAGACTGCCATCACCAGGGAACAGGTGGTGTTCAAGGACAACAATCCCAATCCCCTGACCGTGGTGGGCTGGATCTCCCACCATACCATCAATCGGCTGCTGAAAGGGAGCGGCCTGAATTACCAGGCATTGATAAAAAAGTCGGAAAAGCGTAGTTTTAAACCTTTCTCGCTAAAAACAGAGGCCTCCATCCGTTTTAAACAAAAATACCGGGTATTTGAATCAGCCAATGTAATCGGTATCTTACCCGGTACCGACCCGGTTCTAAAAAAAGAAGCAGTGGTTTACACCGGTCACTTTGACCACTTCGGCATTGGCAAGCCCGATAAAAGCGGAGATAAAATCTATAACGGCGCCCTGGACAACGCCAGTGGTACAGCTGCACTCATTTGTCTGGCCCGCGCCTTTTGCCAGAGCCGCACGCCGGTCAAAAGGACCGTTATTTTTATGCCGGTTACAGCAGAGGAGAATGGCCTGTATGGTTCCACCTGGTATGTAAACAATCCCATCCTGCCGCTAAAAGATACAGCTGTGGTTATCAATAAGGACTGCATGAGTCACTATGGCCGCCGTTCTGCCTTCGCCGCTTTTCCAGCGGAATACTCAACCGCCCTGGAGGAGGTAAGAAAAATTGGCCAGGAACTTGGATTGACATTGACAAAACGTACCAAAGATACAGGCGGCGGTGCTTTCAGGAGCGATCATTTCCCCTTTGCTTCTCGAGGTGTCACTGCCCTTTCCATTGGTTTACGGGGCAACAACCTCTCCATATCCAAGAAAGAAGAAGATATGATTAAGAAAAAAATCGGCAATACCTATCACCGCCCCAACGATGAAATTCATGCGCTGTGGCGCTACGATGGAGTGGTACAGGAGCTGCAATTGCTGTACAAGCTGGGACGGCACTGGGCCGATGGAGCGACAAAACCCCGGCTAAAAATGAGCAAACAAAATCCCTACCTCTCTACCATGCGCTGGTTCGGACTGACAGAATAGGGCACTATACAAGTAAAATACAGCCGCCGCTTTAACTATTGATCCTCGGTCTTGATTTCAAGATCAAGCTTTAGAGCATCCCCTCCCTCTTTGCAAAAGGTTCCTTTGCTGATTCGGTTGAATACCTTTAAAAATGAATCGAGCTTCCAGAAGAAATCGGGCCATACCAGGTGTTTAAAATAGTAAACACTGGTCGACTCCGTACACACCCGCCAGTATGGCATATGGGTTATGGGAAAACCATGGATGGAGATGGTGAATTCCCTGGTTTGAGGGACAAATTTTAATTGAGTATCGGTTAGCTGCAGGACAATTTTGGAGGGCACACTGGTCATGGAACCACCGGTAACAATGACTTTTATTTTTAACCGCTTGGCCTGTCCGCCCCGTTTGCAGAAAGTGCCTCCCCGGACTAAATAGACCTCTTTGTCAACCGTGTTCACTTCCAAAAAATAATTTTTCCAGCTGGCGTGCTTGAAATGCCATATGTAGGCCTTGAAACGGCACTTCCTCCATTCCCGGCTATCGGAAAGGACCACATCCTGGTTCATTACATTGAGTTTAAATTTATCAGGATCAACGATGAGTAAAGTGCCTGGCAAACCCACGGTCACACTTTTAGGCATCGGTACATATACCAGGATAAATCCTGAAAATATATTATTCTCTTCAACCAACTCACCAATCTTGTTGCCGGGATCAACGACAACACCCAGATAATACCTCTTGGGAGCAATGCCTAGTGGGATGGTAATTGGCTTTTGAAATGTCAATACCTTTTTTTCCCCGGGATTCAGGGAGGGGATCACACTTTCACCGTTTGGCAAAACTCCATCATCCGTAAACGCGGCCGATGCCGGGGCAGGTGTCAACGGAATTTTCTCATCCCCGGAGAGGAGAACCTGAACCTTTACGTTGCTTGCCGGCGCATCTCCCCTATTCTCAATAGTAACAACAAAGTCCTCCTTAAAGGCCTCCCCCGGCTGTATCCTTACCGGATATTTTATATGCATGGCCAGATCCGGAAGTACAACAGGTGTTATCTCACACCAGCCCAGGGTTAATTGTTTCTTAATAATGGTTTGATCTGAAAAAATACTGCTTGTTTTTTTGACCTTCAATTTACTGGACACATCCCTGACCTGGAGTCTGAGTCCCGGCCGGGTTGATGAGCCTTTTAGTTTCTCCTGAACAGCCAGGTATTCATTTTTTTTGAACTTGACCATCAGGTTTTGATCTGGAGAGATTTTATGGCTCCACTTAATTTT
>CBFDCH010000015.1:0-11995 GCA_965603235.1 uncultured bacterium
ACAACCTGGCCATATCAACCCAGTTAAAGTTGATTGATATTCAAAAAAAAAGTGGAGATCAGACCGGCATAGAAAAATCTCTATATGAACTGGCCAATTTTTTCCAGCAAAAACGGATAGATTTTTTCTCAGCCCTGAAATACTATTTTGAGGCTTTGAACCATTCTGATCCAGCAGGCAAGGGGTTGAAGGGGGAGGTATTATTAAATATTGCCCAGGTTTTCGAAAGTATTAACCGAAAGAAGCTGGCTCAAAAATATTTAAAAAGAGCGATGGACCTTGGTATCAAATACAGGGATACTCGACTGCGAGCCCGGGTGCTCCAAATTTCCAGCCGTTTTGCCCTGGCAGAAAATAAACCTGCCGATTCTCTCAAATATATTAACCTGGGTATAAAAACAATGAAGGATTTGGGCAGGCAGGCCAATCTGATGGAATTCTATTATGATAAGGGAGTCGCCTTGTGGAAACTGGGTGAGTTTAAGCAGGCCATGGATCTTCTTTACCGGGCTGTAACCATTGGGCTCAACCGGCAGGTGTACACGGAGTTGTTGCCTATGATGGCCCTTTATACGGAAAATTTAATTGCCATGAATCGGTTGCCTGAGGCCAACTTTTATATTAAAAAAATTGATGATATTTATGCTTCCTACTATTCCCATTACTATTACTATTACTTTTTGTCTGCCCTGTACTGGGAAAAGAAAGGCAGCCTGGCCAAAGCATTGGCCTTGTTCAACAAGTGTCTGGATAAACTGGTTGACTATTTTACTTCACTGGAGGATTATCGGTATATTGGCAATCATCAAGGCATAACCAATATCTATATCCGGGCCATTGAGTTTTTTTTGACGATTTCTTATCAAACCAAAGATGATCAGAATATATGCAAAGCACTTTATCTGGGAGAAGTAAAAAACACTTATGATTATCAGCTGGTTTCCCTGAAATCAGAAACATATACTCATCTGGAGAAAGAGAAAAAAGCCGTTGAACGGGAGATGAGTTCATACCATAGCGGTTATCTTCAGGCCTTGAATAATAGTTCTGATGTTGACACAATCAATTTTTTTGAAGTCAAATTGGAATCATTGCGTCACCAGCTTGCGGAGGTGCAGGAATTAATAGTTGAGACGCCCCACAAATATAAAAAACAAAAAATTGATACTCTTGATATCCCTCTCATCCAGTCCAGGCTGATGCAGAAGCAGATGGTGTTGAAATATATGTTATTGCAGGAACGGGCCTATATTTTTGTCATTGAAAAGGATTCGATTGGCTATATGCAATTGCCTGTCACAAGTACAGAATTACAGAAGAAAATTCAAATTCTAACCGAACCTCTCGATGATTTTACCAATGGCAGGGTTGACTATCTTCGTATCAATTACAACATCGAGCTGGCCAGGGAGCTGTACGGAATTCTCCTGGCCAAAATATTAAAGGAGTATCCCCGGAAACGGGACATCTTTATAATTCCTGATCGGGAATTGTTCCGGGTCCCCTTTGAAGCTCTGGTTACTGGATTTAATTCTAATGTGATTGACTCAGAGGTGGTTTTTTCAGAGTATACCCAGGCCAATTATTTGGTACAGCAATGCCAGATCACCTACTATTTTTCGCTTTTTCACCTGCAGAACCGCTGGCAATCAGGCAAGAAGAAACAGCTTGAGGTCGTTGCTTTTGGTTACCCCACCATCGGTAAACAAAAAGAGGAATCGCTTCTTATCGGATCTGCGGAGAGACAGCTGTTCAGGGAAATTCCATCCTCTGCCCAGGAAATCTCTGACATTAAAAAAATTGTCCGGCATCGGCCGGCCCGGTTCTTTACGGGCAAACACTTCAATATAAAAAATTTCCTCACATTTGCTCCGCGCAGTAAAATCCTCCACATTGCCACCCATTTTGTCAATAATATCTATTATCCACAACATTCCGCCCTGCTCTTTTCATCGGCTGAAAGGGAGCATGTCCTGTTCTATGCCCACCAGATGTTTGATCTGCGATTGGAATCGGAGCTGGTTGTACTCAGTGCCTGCGAAAGTTCAGAAAACCGGTTGATGGGAATCCGGGGACTCAAGGGGATGACTGCTGCTTTTAAGAATGCCGGCGTTCAATCCATGGTGGTGAGTATGTGGCCCGTGGATGAACAGAGCGCCCGTGTGGTACCTCTACTTTATCGGCAATTGGCCAAAACCAGACGTTTTGCTGCTGCCTTGCGCCAGGCCAAACTTGATTTAATGGGGGAAACCCGGGAAATACGCCCGGGGCTTAAAATTTCGATGTCCCACCCTTTTTTATGGGCCAATTATATTTTGATTAAATTTTATTATTAAAAAAAATTCAGAATAGTTGAGATTTTTTTTTATAACTTTTATTTTATTTATATATGTAATTAAAAAATTCCGAAAAATTTCAGAAGGAGGAGGGGACTCTATGAAATTTACAAGAATTTATTGTGTGGCAGTATTCTTGATTTTACCGTTTTTTTTCTTGAGCGCTGATACTGTCAATATTACTGTGTCAGGCGGGTCAATATACGTTGGTACTCAGGTTAATTTTAACATAACCGGTCTCGATACGAGTACAGCGACCGGCATGGAGTGGGACTTTAATGATGGAACTCCCAAACAAAGCGGGGCTTCCACCAGTCATTCATTTAAAGAACCGGGTAATTACACTGTTAAATTTAAGTGGTCGGAAAGCGGAACTCCAAAAGAGACCACCAAAAGTGTAAATGTCGGTGACAATCGCAAGGTAAATACAATGCCCAATAATCCCGGTCTCTACACTGAAATCACCTTTAATGCTCAGAATTTTATGGGGGGCAACCTGGATTGGGATTTTGGTGATAATACGCACACCAATGGTTCCACCTCAATGAAACATCGCTATACACGAATGGGCCGCTTTATTGTTAAAGTAAAGCAGGCTGGCAGTAACAATGAGCCGATTGAAAAGAAGATAAATATTAATCGGGACATGAGGCGTATTGAAGTGAATCCCTCTTCATTGATGGTGGGTCAGCGTGCCACCTTGCGTCTGCAGAATTCCGATGTCAACCAGGTGGGATGGAAAATTGGCAATCAACCGGTAAAACAAAATTCTCCCCCCACCCTGCAGCATCAATTTTTGGATCCCGGGCGGTATGATATTCAATGTATTATCCAGAACCAGACACTCCTGAGAGCAAGCGTTATGGTAAGGGAAAACCGTCAAATCAAGGTTACACCCCAACATATTTTTGAAGGGGCCAAGGTCATTTTTGATACGCGAAATTTTAATTCGCCCCGGTTGAAATGGGATTTTGGCGATGGTATTGTACAACAGGCCGGCAAACAGCATAACCACCTGTTCAGGGGCCCGGGTAATTTTACTGTAAAGGTGTTTGACTTCAATGGAGATGCCAGGGTACCTGTTGAAAAAAGGGTACGGGTGTTGCGTGAAGATCGCTCCATTCAGGTTAAAAATCAAACCGTTTTTAAGGGATTTGAAATTGAGATTGAGGCCAAAAATTTTAGAGATAATACGGTGGAATGGAACTTTGGCGACGGGGGAACCAGAAGGGGCCAGCGTGTCATTAAGCATACCTTCCGGTCTACCGGGAATTTCCAGGTGGCAGCTGTCGATTTTGCCGGCAGGGGCAGTAAAAAGATCATCCGTCACCTGCAGGTCCAGGCCGATACCCGCAAGTTGGCGGTACCCTTGGAGGTCATTGCCGGTGAGGCCTATGATCTGGCTCTTCAGAATGTGGCCGGCGGTAATTTTGAGTGGCAGTTTTCTGATGGTACACGGCAAGCGGGCATCTCATCCAGAGGTAAAAAGTTTGCTTCTCCCGGTACACATCAGATCAAGCTGATCGATCGGTCAGGCAAATATCCGCCGATGTTGAAGAAAATTGTAGTGAAACCGGATAATCGCAGCTTGCAGGTAATCCCCAAATTAGCTCTGCCAAACGAAAGCATGAAAGTTAAGGCGGTAAATTTCCGCGGTAACACGGTTAAATGGGATTTTGGCGACGGCACAGTGATGACCGGCCAAAAGATCATGAATCATAAGTATAAAAAAATTGGCAAGTACAAGGTACAGGCCGTCGATTTTGGCGGTAAGAGCCAGAAGCCATTTGCCCAGGATATCAGTGTGGTGGAGCTGACCCCTGACTTTGATATTACTACCGTTGAGCTGACTTTTACGGATGGCAAATATTATAAAGTTGTGCCCAAAAAAAGCATGGCACCCCGTTACCGCTTGAAGTTAAAGGTGCGGGGCAGAGGAGTGATCCGGGGAAAATGGTTGATGGATGGTATGAGCATGGGTACTTTTAGTGTTTTTGCTCTGGAGAATCAAAGCATAACTCTCCAGGGAAACAAAGTGGTTAAATTACCGATGCAGGATCTGGGTATTCACAATTTTACCTTCTCGTTTGGCAATTATGACTTTAAAAAGTCGTTACCCGCTATCCGCTACTTTATTGCTTTGGGCGGAGCGATCAATATCAGAGCCCCCCTCATCGGAGCAAAAATAGCGGCTACAGAGAGTGTTAAATTACGCTGGCACCTGCGCAAAAAAGGAGCCAGATATGAACTGGCCATTTCTGCCATGCCTTTCCAATTTCTACATGATGCTCAGATCAAATGGCAGAGCGTGGGCGATCAGAATGAGTTCCTGCTGGACCTGAAGCGGTATAAACCGGGCACATGGTTGTATTGGCAGGTGCGGCAGGTGGATAGCTCGGGCAGGGTATTAACCACATCTGAAATAGCTTCGTTTAGGATTGTAGCGGCACAATAAAAAAATACTTTTTAAAATGTGTTGAGGTGTTGCATTTTTATATTTATTTATATACATTAACAATAAGGGGTGATGCATGAGAATAAAATTGTGTTATTTTTTCCTTGCTTCATTTGGGTGTGTCCTGTTTTTAGGAGCACGCACACTCACCCAAGTTAATTATCTTCCCAAGGTGGAAAGGCAAAATAATCAACTGGTAGTTAAAGTAAACACCATCAGAAACGACAATGATTTTTACATCTACTACAGAACCACGGGTCTGGCAGGATTTCAGGTACGAAAAATGAAAATGTCAGAGGATGGCAAGGCCTACTATCAGCTGCCCACTGACACCCTGTATGGCAAAAACATTGAGTATTTCATACTCGAAAATACCAAACTTAAATCCGACGCCATTTCACCGATTTTTACTATTAAAAATTTTACAAACAAAGAATCTCCGAAAGTTTACTTTCAGCAAGCCACACCCTCGGGTGCCGGCTCAACCCAACCGCCCACTCCCTGGTACAAGTTTCTGCGGACCAGTGGTTCGTTGTCTTCAAATTACCAGATGCATGAAAAAAAGGAAAATACGGGCAGCCAGAAGTACTCTGCCAATGGCAACATCTCTTTTACCAAGAATATCTCCAATGAGAATTATCAGTTTGATTTTAAGACCGATTTCAGCTACACTGATCCGGTTTATAGTGAGGAGAAAGAGAGCAAGGTTAATTTAAGCAGCATGAATATCAAGTTTACCAGGAAGAATCATACGGTTGAAGCTGGAGATCTTTATGTTTCCAACCTAGATTTTACCACCTCCTCCATTAACAAGCGCGGACTTCAATATGGTTTTAAGGGGAAAAATTTCTACCTGGGCTCCTTTTACACCAACTCCCAGCAAAAAACGAAATTTGAAGGATTTGGCATTCCACCGGTGACATCCAATTATTTTGGCGCCACGGCCGGTTTTTTCCTGGGCGATGAATATAACCCCATGGTAAAGTTAAAAGGTATGGTTATTGTCGGCCGGGACAACCTGGCGGAGAGCAAGACCGTTGTGACCAATGAAAATGAAACCGTTAGCAAAGGGGACATTTATTCGATTGGTGGAGAGGTAAATCTGTTCAAGAATGTTTTGAAGTTGAGCGGTGAGCATGTCACCACCTCATTTGGCAAAGGGGCTAGCAAGGAACAAATTATAAGGGAAGATGGCACTGCCTGGTTTGGCAAAGCAGATGTCAATTTTAAGATATTACGGGCAGATGCCACCTACAAGGAAGTTGGCAGTGATTTTAACTCAATTGCCAACCTCTTCTTCCAAAACGATAACAAGGGACTTGGCTCCAACGTTTACCTTACGATTAAAACCTTTACCTGGCATGTGGAATACACGGATATGAAAAAAAATCTAAGGGAAAATGACATAAACCCCATGCTCCACTCCAAATATGTGAAGACCGATTTTAACTGGAATATTGCCAACTGTTTTACCGTTGGCGCCGAATACTCCCTGAACAATCTCGATTATGATGATTCTTCCGGTTTGCAGACCGGCAGCAGCGATATGGATACCATATCGTATGCCGGCACCCTGGGATACCGGGCCGGTACTACCGGCCTCACCCTACGCCTGGGACGAACAGAATCCAAAACATTCTCCTCCAATCTTGACGGCTCCCTCTCGGTTAACCTGATGATCGGCAAGTTTTTTCGCCTGGATCCCTCCTTTACCTACCAATCAACAGAGAATTTCGCCGATTCAAGTACTTCAAAGATTTATAATTTATATATCAGCTCTGAGCTGACCTTTGTGCCTCAACTGATGAGCCTCTCCATGACCGGCACCTACCGGCGCAATGAGAATTCTGCTTATGGTAATGAAGATTCTATTGGCGGATCAGCCAATCTCAATTTTTATATGGCCAAATTTGTTAAGAACAAGTTCTACCCCACACTGATCTTGAAATCCCGCTATGATGAACGGAGGGCGGAGGGCACCCGGACGAGCAACCTGACGATTTACCTGCAAGTGGATATTTCATTCTAGGAGGCACTCATGAAAAAAACAATATTAATTCCAATTATAGTAATCGGCCTGTTTGCCCTGGTATTTGTATCACTCTTTGTGAAACTGCACTCCATTGATGTTGCCCCCAGTACCCAAAATGTGGGGGATACGATTACTTTCAGTATAACTGCCACATGTTCCTTTATCACGGCCAGCTGGTCTTTTGGGGATGGACAGAGCTCCGGTGTGGTTGGCACGGGCCCCATTCAACACCAGTATCGCAACCCTGGAAATTATACAGTAACGGTCGTTGATATCAGTGGTTGTAACGGCTGTCCCCAGCAATCACGGTCGATCAGGATTTATGAAAATCGTACCATAACATTTACTCCCGTCAAACCGGTGGCCGGGCAGCCAATCACCTTTACTGCGGTGAATTTTAATACTCCCAAAAATATCCGCTGGGACATGGGGGAAGGTACTGTTTACACGGTACGGAACAACCGTAGTGTCATGGGCGGACCGGTGGTCACTCATACCTACACCACGCCGGGCAACTACCAGATCAAGGCCTATGACTGGAACGGCAGCAGCAGTAATGTTTCCGTTGACATGTCGATATCAATTGGCACTGCCGCCCGCAGAATCGATCACACACCGCTGATTCCCCGCGCGGACCAACTGGTCGTTTTTCAAGCCAGGTCCTTTCTTTCCACCGTGATTGACTGGAACTTCGGGGACGGTGTGAGATTATCGCGCAACACCATTCAAGTGCCCCATCGTTTTGCCAATGAAGGCAACTTTCGGGTTACTGCCAAGGATTCGGATATTAACCATGTACCGGTAGGCAAAGATATCAGTGTATTACCCGATATCCGCCTTCTGCAGGTCTCCAGGCCTGAAATCCGCATCAACGAAGAGATAATTGCCACAGCCCGGGAATTTTATGGCACTTCGGTGTTGTGGGATTTTGGTGACGGGACCGGTCAGACGACCGGACCCCTGGAGATGCGCCACACCTATACAAAGGCCGGCACTTTTATGATTACAGCATATGATGAAAATGGAGAGAGTCAGGTAGCCAAACGGAGCCAGGTTCGCGTGATTGGTATTACTGATGAAATTATCATGCAGCTGGCAGAATTAACATTGGACAATGGCAAGTATTACAAAGTGGTGCCCAAATACTCCAAAAATATTAGCGCCAGATTTCGCATGCGGGTTCGAGGCACGGGCCGAATTTCCGGCTACTTTATTGTGGATAACAATCCTTTTGAATATTTTAATGAGGTGGCTGTTGCCGGGGAAATCAAAGAGATAAAAACGCGTCAGGTTCCCGGCCTGCCTGTAATCGATCCGGGCATGCACACCATAACGGTCAGGCTTACCAAACCGGCATTGTCACCAGGATTCGAGTTTTCCACATTGCGCTACCTGGTACTTCCCTATGAGATTGTGGTAAATACGGTCACTCCCGAGGATGGTTTTGTTGTAAAAGAGGATGAAATTCCCACCTTCTCCTGGGAGGAACCCAGACTGGCATCCAAGTATCAGATCGCCTTTGTAAACAACCTCTACCCCTTCCTTTTTAACACCAAAGATATTAAATGGATCGATGTGGGTACAAAAAAAAGTTATAAACCCACTGAAGGTATTTGGAGCAATATCAAGCGAAATATCTGGACATATTGGAAGGTTAGGGCCATGGACAACACCAGCAATGTGGTGGCTGAAAGCGGTATCCAGGACATGAAGGTAGTGGTGGCCACAGCCCAGATCAGCCTCAACAAAATCACCGACCTGGCAGGCCAGGAGATCAAGGTGGGCAAGAATGTTGTCAATACAAGCAAAGAGAACGTTCTGGTCCATGGCAGCCTGAAGTATAAAGGGGATTCAAAATTCCTGATCCTGCGAGTCTATGCAGATAACCACCTGGTTGATCAGCTCCTTTTCCGGGATGTTAAAAAGGGTGAGAATCGATTATTTGCAACCTCACTCCCACATCCTACCAAAAAGACCAAGATCCTCTTCCAGGTGCTGAAATCCTCTTCCCCCTCGGTAATTGTTGGCATCAAGGGATTGATACTTAAACGATAAAACCACTCGCCGGTATACAGATCCCCGGTTTGGCGAATACCCTGGGATCGGATGTTGTCTTAGATATAGGAACAACTATTGTATAAGCGCACCATTTTTTTAATCATCCTGGTAGTTCTTGTTGCCGGAACCTTGCTGAGGCTGGCCTACCTGACCGCGGATCCGCCCCCGGGCCGTGAATTTGGCCCCAGCAGCCAGGCACATGCAGGACAATATGCCTCAGCTTCCCGGCAGCTTGTACTCTTTGGCCAGCCCTGTTTTGGCATGGACCGTTTTCACGTTATGTCCCCGTTAGTGACCGGACTGAACTACCTGGTGTACCGAATTTTTGGCATTAATCTCACCAGCCATCGCAGTTTGCCGGCACTCTTTAGTATCCTTTGTTTACTCCTCTTTGCTCTGCTGATTTATCGGTACCTGGGCCCACTGGTGTGTCTATTTGCCTCCCTGTTGTTGGCTTTTAATTTCCCTATATTAATGTTTTCCAAGGCAGCCACCCGGATTTTTCCCATGGTCTTTTTTTTTGTGATCAGCCTGTGGCTGTTTCTCAAAGGCGCTGATAAAAACCGGATTTCCTTTTTCATTTGGAGTGCGCTGTTTTTCTGCCTTTCGTTTTTGTCCAGGGGTACGATTCTCTATTTAATTTTATTGTTTCTGGTACTGGGAGTCGTGTGGCTGAGGGAGAAGCGATTGGCCTTGTCTCACCTGTGGGCCTTTTTCGGGGTAGTGGCAGGAGTGTTGGTTGTATGGGTGATCGTGCTGTATTTGCCCAACAAGGAATTTATAAATGGAGTGCTGCAGGATAACAAAACCTTAAGGGGTATTTCCGGCATAAAACAGCTGTTATTTAATTTGACCCATTTCCCTTTTTTTAGCGGATTTCGCAGCGACCCGGTCTTACCGGTTTTTACCCTGTTCACTGGATTTTTAATTTTACGAGAAAAAATAAAAAAGCAGCTCCACCTGCCCCCATTTGTCGAGATGACGCTTATTTGGTTTCTGGTTGGCCTGGTGGTTCATGTACCTTTCTCTTATTCACCGCTGAGGTTTATTGTGGATTTGGCGTTCCCGGCCTCTGTGCTGGCTGCCTATGGAATTAAGGAAATCTGGGTGGTCCGCAAAAACATCCGCGTGGACAGAGATTTTATATTGGCATTATTCCTGATCGCAATACTGGCTGTTTTTCTGGGAATTATCCCTTTTTTCAAATTATTACCGAATTTATTTACAATCTCGATTTTTTTACCGGTTGTTGTATCTTTTGTTTTGGCATTGGGCCTGCTTTACTTTTTCAAAAAACGGCTCAGCTTGAATAAAATATTTGTATCATTGATACTAGTCGTATCGATTGCTGGAAACCTTTGCTATTTTTTTGGCTGGTCCGGTAAGAGAGAGTATAAAACCGAACATATTGCCGGTCTGTTGAAACAGGTCATACCGCCCGCCACCATTTCCGGCAGAATGGCATCCCTGCTGGCCATAGGTACACCTCATCGCACCACTTTGACCTGGTTTAAAAGATTTAACTGGCACCCCGAGTTTTATCAACAGACAGGTGTCCAGTATCTTCTCTTAACCGATTATTTTCCTGAACGATTAGTTCTTAAGGAGATGTTTAAAAAAGAGTTGGACCAGAGCCGTTTACTTGCTGTTTTTAAGGCGTTTGCTGTCAACTTCTATTTATTGGATATCAGGAAACAGGATGATCCCGGGCATATTTTGGAGGCTGAAACATTCATTCGAAAAAGGTGCAAGGTAATATACGATCTTCGCTGCAGCCAAAATATGGCTCTATTAATTGAGCCTTGGCAGGATCAGGATATGAAATTACAACGAGAGTTTATTCTCCCTGACAATGGCAATTACCGTTTCCTTATACACGGCAAGGGCAATTGCAGGATTGGTGTTGAGATCTTAGACAACCAGCGCCGGCAACGTTCCCACTATGTCCAGTTTAAAACAGTGGACCTGACCAGCCAGGCCGTTCGATTCAGCGGATTGTCAAAAGGCAGGGCCAATATATTTTTAAAAGTATTGCCATCATCCGGACCTTTTTTACTGGATCGGATTCAATTTGAGAGAGTTGCTGATATTCCTTTATAAAAATTGTTGGAGAATTTCGTTTAACAATAGTATCTTCTCCGGGTTCACCTTTACCCGGTTCTGGGTTTTAAGCAGTAAATTGTCGACAACCAGCTGGTCCAATACCTGCTCTCTCTCATGAAAACTTGAGAGAGGTAAACCCCGGATGAGTCTCAGTCCGGTTACAATTTCCCTTTGAGCCAGGTCCATCCGTTTGAGGGATTTTATTGGCAGGCAATGGCGTTTAATTTTACCCATATAATCGTACAGGTCATCATTGTTCTGATAATCCATGTTATCTTCAAATCCTGAAGCTGAAAGTCCCAGGCCGATATACTCCTGGTTCCTCCAGTATTTTAAATTGTGTTTGCAATAGAATCCCCGCCTGCCGAAATTGGACACTTCATACTGCTGATAACCCAAAGATTTCAAGACTGTCCTCGAGAAGTGGTAGAGGTTGTGCTGATGGGCTTGGTCTTCAGATTCCGGTAAACCCTCCAGCAGGTAGGCCGAAATATGACTGATGTTGTTCTCCTTGGCAATGTTATAATTTTTTTCAAGGTTCTCCCGGGTTTGACCAGGCAGGCCAATAATAAAATCGAGGTTGCTGTTGGTGAGGTTAAAATCCTGCAAATCCTTGATCGCTGTCAAATTTTGCTGAGGGGAGTGACTGCGTGCCAGAAAGTGGAGGTCTTCTTCGATAAAAGATTGCACACCCAGGCTCACTCGGTTTATGCCAATACTGGGAAAAATACGCAGGGCTTCCCGGTTGATATCCTCCGGATTCATCTCTATGGTGAATTCCGTACCTGGTGCAATGGTAAAATGTTTGTGGATAGTATCGGCCACGACCTCCAGTTCGCTGGATGACAGGAGCGAGGGGGAACCGCCCCCCAGGTAAATGGTGTCAATGATATATTTTGAATTACGCCGTAATTGGACCTCTTTTTGCAGATAGTTTAAATATTGCCTTACCTGAGTATGTTGATAATACTGGCGGGGAAAATGGCAGTAAAAACAGAGTCGTCTGCAGAA
>CBFDCH010000016.1:0-11609 GCA_965603235.1 uncultured bacterium
AACCGGTATTGACATAGATAAGGTGCTGCGTATCGGACAGATGCTGGAAAAGATAGTGGGCCGCCGGCTGCGGTCAGAGACGGTACGGTCCGGCCGGATTAAAACCAAATTGGTAAAAAACAAATAGCACTGCCGGAGGAGAAAATCACTCTTCCCGCCAGGCCGGTGCACGCTTCTCAAGAAAAGCCTTCATCCCCTCCTGGGCCTCATCGGATATCCTCAACCTGGCGATCACCTCGGCAGTATAGTCATAAGCGCTCTTTAAATCCATCTCAGGTACATCAAGAAACAATTTTTTACAGAGGGCAATCGCGTTGGGGCCGCATTTTTTAAGTTCAGCAGCTTTGGCCAGACAAAAGTCCAGCAATTGATCAGGCGCGACGCAATAATTGACCAAATTAATAGCCAGAGCTTTTTGAGCGTCAAAGCGCATTCCGGAGATAAAAAGTTCTTTTAAAGCGCCCTCAGGCACTTTTTTGATTAAGTAGGGCGAAATACAGGCCGGGACGATGCCAATCTTCACTTCAGAGAGGCTGAATTTGGCTGTATCAGCGGCAAACACAATGTCCGACGCGCCGACAAATCCCATGCCGCCGCCAATGGCAGCCCCGTTTATGGCCGCAATAACCGGTTTATTCAACGTATATATCAAATAAAATACCTTGGAGATCATGGAGGAATCCTGGAGGTTTTCTTCATAGGTATAGTCTATCATTTCCTTCATCCAGTTTAAGTCAGCACCCGCTGAAAAAGATTTTCCCCGGCCGGTGAATATTACCACCCGAATCATCTGGTCTGAGCTTACAGCTGTTAGAATATCCACCAGTTCCTCCAGCATGGTATTGTTGAACGCATTGTGAACTTGCGGACGATTCAACCAAATGGTGATGATGTTGTTGTTTATCTCAAATTCAAGAGTTTGATACATTTTATCCAATTTGATCCTCCTCTTTTTGCTGTATTTATGCGCATATGTCGATCAGTCCAACTACAGGTCGTAGCAACCGATGTTGCGGGCAATGACCAGGCGGAGAATTTCAGACGCCCCTTCGCCGATTTCCAGAATCCGCTGATCCCGGTAAAACCGTTCAATATCATATTCTTTCATTAAGCCATAGCCCCCATGAAGCTGCAATGCCTTATTTACGCAGCGACCGGCCACCTCGGAACAATAGAGTTTGGCCATGGTGGCCCACTTTTTATAGTCCCTGCCCTGATCGCACAACCAGGCGGCTTTATAAAGGAGGCCCCTGGCTGCCTCTATTTCCACATGCATGTCCGCCAGTTTAAAAGCGTTTACCTGGAAGGTCGATATCGATTTGCCAAATTGTTTTCTCTCTTTGGCATAATTCAGCCCCAACTCATAGGCACTCTGAGCACAACCGAGGCCCATAGCAGCAATGGAGAGGCGCCCCTTGTCCAGGGTATCCAGCATTTGATGAAATCCCTGCCCCTGCTTACCAAGCATGTCCGCCTCACTCACCTTACAATCATCAAAAAATAGCTCTGAGGTAATTGAGGCCCTCCATACCATTTTATCGTGCATGGTTTTTGCTTCAAAGCCGGGCGTTCCCGGGTCAACCAGAAAACAGGTATACTCTTTTTTGCCATCCGGCCTTTTGCCGGTTACCGCCTGCACAGTGACACCCAGGCAAGCCGGAGTGGAGGCGTTGGTAATGAATATTTTCGAACCGTTTATTACCCATTGACCCTCCTGGTTGCGTGCTGTTGTTTTGGTGCCGCCGGCATCTGAGCCTGCTTCCGGTTCGGTAAGTCCAAATCCCCACACCTTATCGCCAGTACACAATTGCGGCAGGTATTTTTTCTTTTGTTCATCATTGCCAAAATAAAAGAGGGGGCCAATGCCCAAAGAATTATGAGCCGCTACAGTGGCAGCCTGCGAACTGTCTATCCGGGCCAATTCTTCAACCGCAATTACATAAGGGATATAGCCAATGCCGTTGCCACCATACTGCGGCGGCACATTAAAACCGAACAGTCCCAGTTCACCCATCTGTTTGGTGATTTCCGCTGAAAACTGTTCGGTCTTGTCCAGTTCATGCGCACGGGGTTTGATTACATTTTCGGCAAATTCCCTGACACTCTCTCTGATCATAACTGCCTCTTCCGGTAAATCAAAATTTAAGGACATGCTCATCTCCTTTATCTGGTCTCTTATTTAATTTTTTCGATCAAGAAGAGCGGCTCTCCCAATTTAACCTCAGCCGCATCTTCAACCAAAATCTTTTTTATTTTCCAGAATCCCCCATCATCGTTATCCGCACCCTGGAAAATCAATTGGTTGAAAGCTTTCATTACTTCAATCAAGCCCATTACCTTGCCCTTTTTTATTTTTTCTCCCTCACTGACAAAAGGCGGAGCATCCGGGGAGGAGCGGCGATAAAAAATACCGGTAGTAAATGCGCTAATCACAGTTCCCTTACCTTGAAGTTCATCAGGCAGAGCACTGCTTTCTTCCCGGTTGTTGGCCTGGGCAAGAGTACCGGAGTCGGCTTGCAAAGAGAATAGTTCCTGTTCATACTCGACAGCCATGGATTTATCCACCTCTTTGCTGTGGCAGACGCGGCCAAAAACCCCCCGGGGGAGATAAAGATTAAAGGTGGTGTTTAAAATCGTCAGCTGACCGGCAAATGAACCTGCCGACAAAAATGTATTGTTTTTGGGGATATCAGAATAATTGCCAACCGCTGGCGACAGAATCCGGTAGCGGTCATTATCTTCTTTTGATAGTAGATGTTTGGATTTCATTTACCCTATCCTCCCAGAGATTTACTGTCATGCATCGTCCAGATACGGGGATTTTTTACCCGCCGGTAGCCAATGCTCTGATAGGACATTTCAATCAAGGTTTCCAAATAGGTACGCAACTCCCCCAGCAGGATAATCTCATCCGTATCCAGTTGCCTGGCTGAGAGGATGGGATCCATGTCTTTGCTGATGCGGCTTTCAACCTCGGCCATGCCCCGCTTGACTTGTTCAAACTCCTTTTGATTGGTACGGATGATATTAAAATTGTCGTCCAGTTTCGTTCGATAGGCACCGATGGCCAGAGTCCTTCCTTCCATCACCGCCAGGCGGGTTAAAGGGGTGGAGAGCTGCAGGATGGGTTCATAGGGACGGCCATTCATAGCATAATAGCCGGCTCCCGAGGCCTTCCTCAACAAAACCGTAAAAACAGGATTGGTGTTGTTGGAAATCGCATAGAGGAGATTGGAACCATAACCTAGAAGACCCATTTTTTCGGCTTCCGGGCCGATATCAAAGCCGGAAACATCCTGGAGCCAGATCAAGGGCAGCCCATCATCGTTACAGGCCCTGGCAAAACTGGTCATTTTTGAGATACCATCCCGGTAAAGAATTCCTCCGGGTCGCTGTACTCCCCGCTCCACCGGATGATCCGTTAATTCCAGGTTGTTGGCAATAATACCCACATAGAGGCCATTGATCCGGCCGACTCCACATATGATCTCCTCTCCCTTATGCGGAAAAATTTCCCAGAACAGAGAGTTATCCAGGATGCGGGCAATGATCTGCCTCATATCATACACCACCCGGTAGTCAGTCGGTAGAATTCCTTCAATTTCATGAGGATCGAACAGCGGTGGTGCTGGCTGCTGACCGAAATAATAATACTCGATCCCGGTGGAGGGCAGCTTATCCACCTCTTTGCGTATATTCAATAAGAGTGTCTGATCATCAGGAACGCGAAAATCAGCACAACTTGACAGGCTCACATGAATATCGGGTCCGCCAATGGAGAGGGAGGTTATTTTTTGGCTTTTTCCACCCTTAACCAGAGCAGCTCCGGCGATTACCATATACGCCTGCTCGGTCATGTATACCACGTCACTTATAATGGGCATGTATCCGCCGCCAGCAATACAATCACCGAATACACCGGCAATTTGCGGTACCTGGTTGGCACTCAGGAGACTGTTCATCTTGAAAATGTGTCCTGCCCCGGTTTTCCCGGGAAAAGTTTTCGCCTGTTCCGGTAGATAAAGACCGCTGCAGTCAATTAAATAAATGACCGGGAGGCGCATTTTCAGGGCAATCTCCTGGGCACGTTCTATTTTTTCGGGTGTTTGCGGCCACCATGAACCGGAAGCAACGGTATTGTCATTGGCAATTACCACCACATACCGGTTTTGCACTTTTACAAACGCGGTGATCACTCCGGCGCCCGGCGATTTTTTTTTGTTTTCCCCCTCCCCGAACTCAAACCCATAATTAACAAAAGTGCCGATTGGGAGAACTGTGGTGCCCGGGTCTTTTAAGGTTTCGATCCGTTCCCAGGTCGTAATTTTTCCTTTTTTATGAACCCGTTCAACATACTCCTTGCCCCAGCCGGCTTTGATCTCTTCGCGCTTCTCTGTGTAGGAGGAGTTCACATCATTCATCTTCTTTAAATTTTCATTATATTGTTGTATATCCATAAAGGATTCGATCCTTGATCCAATGGATTGCAGAATCACTTTGGCCATAACATCATCCTCCCATTATCTCTTTCAAAGAGTTGTTGTGGTAATCGCCACTCTGGAAAAGGGGTGAATGAATGATTTGCATGTGCAGGGGAATGGTGGTTTTCACTCCAACAATTTCAAACCCTTTCAGGGCTTTGGCCATGGTTTGCAAGGCTTTGGCACGATCCTCGCCATAGGCAATTAACTTGCATATCATGGAATCATAATAGCTGGGGATTTCATACCCTTCTTCAATATGTGTGTCCAGCCGGATCCTGCCGGGGCCGCAATCTGACGGCGGCCGGAATTTTTTGATCACGCCGGGGGAGGGGGCAAAATTATTAGCCGGATCCTCAGCGTTTATGCGGCATTCAATAGCATGTCCTTGAAAGTCGATGTTGTTTTGACGGATAGAGAGGGGCTGGTTGGCAGCAATTCTGATCTGCTCCTGCACAATGTCCACACCGGTTATCATTTCAGTCACCGGATGCTCTACCTGCAGCCTGGTATTCATTTCCATAAAATAGAGGTTCTTGTCCCGGTCCATTAAAAACTCAATCGTGCCTGCATTCAGGTAACCGATTTTTTGCAGGGCTGTAATAATCTGCCTGCCCATTTTTTGGCGAAGCCCGTCGTCCATTACCGGTGAAGGGGATTCCTCAATTAATTTTTGGTTGTTCCTCTGAATGGAACACTCACGTTCTCCCAGATGTACAATGTTGTTCATGGAATCCGCCAATATCTGAAATTCAATATGACGTGCTTCGGTAATCAATTTTTCCATGTAAAGATCGGCATCACCAAAGGCCTTTTCCGCCTCTATTTTTGCCTGCATAAAAAAGGTCTTTATCTCCTCCTTGCTGGTACATGGCCGGATCCCCTTGCCTCCCCCTCCTGAGGCTGCTTTCAATAAAACAGGATACCCCATCTTTTTTGCCAGACGGAGAGCTGTCGCCTCATTCTGCAGGTTCCCTTCTGATCCGGGGATAGTGGGCAATCCGGCTTCCTTTATCGTTTGCTTGGCCTGTGATTTGTTGCCCATCAGACGGATAAGTTGGGGAGTGGGGCCAATGAAGGTCAATTTCTGCTGCTGGCACATGTAGGCAAACAAGTGATCTTCAGCCAGGAATCCAAAACCCGGATGAAGGGCCTGGCATTCATGATTGAGGGCTGCCTGCAGAATGGCCTCCCGGTTTAAATAACTCTGACTGCTGCGGCCGGGACCAACACAAACGGTCTCATCCGCCTTCTTCAGGTGAGGAGAGTGAGCATCAGCACTGGAATAAACGGCCACAGTCTCGACAGCCAGGTTCTGGCAGGCCTTTAATATCCTGTCTGCAACTTCCCCGCGATTGGCAATAAGTATACGTTTAAACATCTATTCATTCCTTAATGGTATTTGGGAGGGTAATGTCATTGATGAGCAAGCCCTCATATTTTCACCTATCTTCAGGATGTTCCTGGTAGATCGGTTTAACTCAACAAACAATTTTCTTTCAACTCGTCCTAATAGGAAAATTTACTCCAGACAATTTTATTTGTGTGGGTAAGATGACAGTATGAATTCAGCGATAATCCTTCATATAACACTACTCATATCTTATCTGTTTTTAAATAAGATTTCAATAAAAAAAATGGTATATATTTTTATCTTTTTTATCGAATAATATTCTCCACCTGATCAGACCGGATTTTATTATCAACTCAACAGGTCCCGGATAATCAGGTAGAATTGAAAAAGGGTATAGCAAGGTTTTTGTCAATCACCTCCCTTTCAGGATTATCATTTGAAAGTTAAATAAGGATCGTATACAATATTAAGTAAATATTGATCAAATATATGATTTTGAGTTAAAATTATAAGATTGAGATGAACCAAACCGTCGGAATGTTTGAACAAGCGGCTGAACATATCAAGGACATGTCCGCTTTTTTTAACCCCCTTGCCATCCCTTTCATCCGGCAGTATCAGATCGGCACCATCATGAATGCCATTGATCTTGGCTGCGGCCCCGGTTATACCACCCACATGCTGGCCCAGGCAACCGGCTGTATGCAGACCTATGGCTTTGATAATTCAGAGCACTTTCTTAAAATAGCCAGGCAAAACTATCCCAGCCTCTCCTTTATCAAGCATGACATGACAGCCTTCCCATTCCCTTTTCAAAGCGATTTGATCTATGCCCGGTTCTGTCTAACTCACCTGGAAGAAGCGCCCACCCTGATCAACCTCTGGTCAAACCAACTCAATTACGATGGGGTTTTAATTATCGAAGAGATAGAGGAGGTCCTGGCCAGCAGTTCCACCTTTAAAAAATACCTGGCCATCAACAGTGATTTGATCGCCAGCAAGGGAACGGAACTGCATGTGGGCAGCAAAGTTGCCAAGGGTAATTATGATCACCAGGTCCTGTTTAATGAGGCGGTACACTATCCGATTCCCAACTGGCAGGCTGCCGGCTGGTTTTATTACAATACCATGACAGTCTGGCGGGAAGAACAATTCCTTCGCAAAAGAACAACCGGCAAAGAGAGAAGAAGTATCAGGGACAACCTGTTGAATCTGAAACAGTACAAAACCACAAAAAGTGACGCCACTTGGAAAATCAGGCGACTGGTCATAAAAAGATAAACATCAGATTTCAGATAAAAATCTAATTCCATATAATATAACCGTTAAAGGAGAGTATATATGTCAAATACGATTTTGATCACCATTGGCTCTGCCTCGGTAGTTCTATGGGGTATTGCCCACCTGCTTCAACTGCATCCCTTAACCATTGAGCCGAGATTTGAAAAGTAGAAAATCCACGGAATGCATTCTATGAATTTATTAAGAAAGAAACTCTTTTGGTTTAGTGCTCAGCGGATTCTTTTTTGGTGATGGCATAACCAATGATACGGCTGCCTGCCAGGAGGCTGTGCCGCCACACCCAGCGAACCTCTTCATCAGCGGCCAGGCGTACACCTGAAGCATCCCCGGAATTGGCTTCAGATTCATCTTGTGCTGTGGGTACCCACCGGAAATTTTCGCTTGCTGGTTTGGCCATGATGTTAACTCTACCCTATTTTACCACATTTAATCATAAAAAATCCAGTCATTTTTCTTTACAATAGTGTTTTTGATGATTTTTTTAGGTAATTCCTAGTGTTTTTGATCAATAACGCACTATTGGGCCGGATTTCTACCTGCTAACCTCAAATTACCCGCTTGGTGGAATGGGCCACCTTTTGACTATCCACGATCACATCAATAAGGGCCGGATTTGCAGAGCTAAAGGCTTTTTGAATAACAGAACCCAATTGTTGCGGATCTTCTACCCGGTAGCCTTCACCGCCGCAAGATTGGGCAAAAAGGGCAAAATCAGGGTTGGGAAAGGAGATACCAAACTCTGGATATGTATCACGGTGTTGCTCCTTCATTATATTCTTCAATTTTCCATCATTGAATAACACAACTTTTATCGGCAATTTTTCTCGGACCGCAGTTGTAAAGTCTGCCATTAGCATGGCAAAACCACCATCTCCGCTGACACAGACCACCTGCTTTTGCGGGTATTGTAGCTGAGCTGCAAGTGAAGCGGGCAGAGCAAATCCCATGCTGGCAATATTGGCGGACATAAGTGTGCGTTGCCCCTGACAGATAAATTTTTTATAGAACCAGTACGTATGATCGCCCACGTCAACACAGAAGATGGCATCCTTTTGGGCGTACTTCTTTATCAACTGGATGACTAATCCCGGATGGATAGGAGTCGAAAAATCATTGCCATCTTCCTCCAGTTCCCGCAGGTGTTCCCTTTTTTTTTGTTCCACACTTTCATGAAATTGCACATCCCTTTCTCTTTCCTTAACGAGAGGGATGAGTTTAGACAAAATCAAACTGGCATCACCCACAAGGCCAATTTCAATATCAAAGGTACGCCCGATTCGTGTTGGATCAATATCCACCTGCATGGTTTTGATGCCGGCAGGCACAAGGTTGGCCTGGCGAAAACCGGAGCCCACTATTACAATCAAATCACAATGCTGAATCGCTTGAGCCGCATGTTTGGAACCGATGGAACCCAGAACACCCACACTCAACGGCAGGGATTCATCGATAATGCCCTTGGCCCGGGATGTAGTGGCAACAGGGGATGCTATCTTTTCAGCCAGTTTTTCAACCAGCTTACCGGATAACCGGGCTCCCCAGCCTGCCAGAATCACGACATTCCGATGTTTGTTAATCAAGTCTGCCCCACTTTGTATTTCCGCATCCTCTGCCAGGCATGACCGCTGGAACAAGCGTTTGTCCGGAGAGAAAAGCGGTGTGGCCAATTTTTCAGCCAGTATATCGGTGGGCGTACTCAATACCGATACACCCGGTTTGCGCAGGGCAAACTTCGCGGCATTGATTACCAGTTTTAAGGCCTGGTTGGATCGTGCAATGGTTTCGGCGTATTCGGTAAAAGGACGAAACATCTCAATTTGATCAATTTCCTGAAACGCTTCACTGCCCAGATAGACCTCCGGAATCTGCCCAACCAGTGCCAGTACCGGACTCCGATCCATTTGAGCATCCATCAAACCAGTTATCAGATTGGTGCAGCCGGGCCCGGCAATTGAGATACAAACACCCAGAGTGCCGGTAAGTTTACCGTGGGCACAGGCCATAAACGCCGCTGTCTCCTCGTGTCTTGTCAGTATAAACTTTATTTTTTTACTCTTACGGATTGCCTCAATAATCGGTAAATTTGAATCACCGGGAATCCCATAAATAAAACGAACTCCAAGAGCTTCCAGTTGGTCGACAATTTTATCAGCCACATTGGTCTTGATTTGCGGATTTTGTTTGTGCACACCTTCAGGGATAAAAGCACTTTTGGGAGCGCCGCAAATGGGGCAAGTAAAAGATTCAGACAGTGATTCAAAAAGATTACCTTCTTTTTGTTCCGAAAAAACCCAATTACAGACTGTACATCTGAATTTGTCCATAATTCCTCTCCTGTGATTTGACCATTTTAAAGATTTTATTCAACCAGTTCCAACCATGAGAACCAGATAGGGTGGTTGGCCTTGTACCATTTCAATATCTCCAATAACCTCTGCTGGTTAACCTGTGAGATCACTTCAACAGGGATTCTTGGGAAGTGAATGCGAATTTCTTCGTCCCCCTGATACTCCAATGCTTCAGAAAATAAGGTTTGAATCTCATTCCTAATACGTCCGGAATCAGAGATACGCACCGGCCGGTTCTGATAATCCTCGCCTCCCATGAAACGGATCAGGAGCGGTTTGAATACTAGATGTGATTGTTCGAGGGATTCCTGTAAACTTAAGGTGAAAGCAATTAACTTTTCTCCCTGTTGAGATGAAATCCGCACCCAGACTTTATAGACACCATCATCCACTTTCTGCACTCCTGATGCGCCTGTATATGGATCCGGTCCCATATAACCGCTGACCGCTAAAACATCCCAATCTTTTTCAGGCAGGAAATCATCAGCTTCAATAGAGGTTTTATTCAAAGGGATTCCCGCTTCGACTCCTTCTTGAATCATGCCGGCATATTTTTCCACTGTGGCATCATCAACCTGGCAGCCCATTATTTTTTCCAGTTTCTCTTTAAAATCAGGTTGGCCCGGATTGAGCTCCATTACATGTTGCTCCTGAAAATATGGGAGTTTAAAACTGGAAGTAAATACGGCCAGAAATGCTTTTAAACCCAGTAAAGGCGCCAGGCTTGCCGCTTGCATGGCCTCGGCTGAGGCTGCATAACCGTCACATATAAAAAGGTGCAGTTCGCCCTTTTCATCTCTCCAGGTGCCAATGCTGTAGGTGGGAGCATATGTGCCTGAATCGGTAAACGCCTTCATACCGGTGGGCAAGATCCAGCCTTCATCAACAAGGTGCACACCAAGCTCCTGCCACTCGTGCCAGATACCGGCGATCCTTGCCTCCCGGCTTTTTCCCCTTAAAGTCCAGACATGGAGATTTTCCCGTCTTAGACTTGGATAGGTCGCTTCAATGGCCTGTAAAACCATATTACGGGGAGTGCGAAAATTGATCAAAATCGATTCTGAGGCCGCTGTAGTGATAACCTCTCTGGGAAGTAGAAGATTGCCCATATACCCTTCATAAGGCCTGGCGATATGCAGGGGCTGATCAAAGAGATGAAGGACGGTTAAGGGGCCTGTCTCGGCTCCTCTGGCAAAGCGTGAAGTATTTTCCAGAGTATCTATGGCAGCTCCCCACACCTTGATGCCAGCTTCTTTTAAATCGCCGTAAAATTCACGCCAGCCATATTTACTATCGTTCAACAGTTTAATCACCCGCTTGTCCAGCCATTTGGCCACCTCGGGCCTGGCATACACCCGGCCGAAGCCAAGTTGCGGATTGGAACCCATTTCCGGGGTTTCTCCTACCTTGGGCATCAAGCCCTCACCCAGGCAGACCATAATGGCATGGTTCTCAGGCATCTGTCGTGACAAGAACCATAAACACTCACTCATGGCATAGGCGGAAATGGCATCCGCATCCTTTTTAACCTGGTTTAAAAAAGCTTTGTCCTTACCTGCCCCTTCACCAAACCGGCCAAACAATTGGGTCCCCAGGGCTGTTACAGCGCCGGTCAGGGCAAACCGCCGTTCCATGGCGCTATCTAAAAAAGAGATCTGGGAAGTGATATTTTCCGACTCCTCCCCCCGGGTCCATTGGATATCCACGTCCTCCAGCCACAGGTGGAAACGCCCCAATATGGTTCTTGTGTCAAAAGCCCACTGGGCTATCAGATTTTTTTTATCCTGCGCTGTTTCTGGCATGTTAAATCCTCCCGAAAAATTGGTCTAAAAAACCGGTTTGATTTGAGTTAGTGACATTCACCTTATATTATACAATAGGTCTGTTACAAATTGGCAAACATAGTAAAAAATTTTTGATTTTTTTAACCTTTAACTCAGGACAATTGGATAATAATGAAAAAAAAAAGGTGTGGTTAAAATTTCAAGCCCGCACCATCCTTTGATATCCTATCATAAAATGACGGTAACCGGTGACAAAAGACCTGAAAATGGCTAAAATAGTATTGTCACTTCAGAGAAGGAGAAGATCATGAAGCATTGGAAAATCCTGACTTTTATTTTC
>CBFDCH010000017.1:0-11593 GCA_965603235.1 uncultured bacterium
TAAGAGGATCGATTTTGTCGGTGGCATTCGTGGCATGGAGGAACTTGAAAAAAGCATGAATAAGGAGCCTATTCGCCCTCAATGGATCGGCATCCCCGGGAAGTCGCTCCGCTCACGAGCCCCTGACGCTTTTGGCAAGGTATTGGAAAAAATCCGACAAAAGTTGTAACATCAATGATCCAGACAATAAATCAACAATTAAAAAATCAAGGAGGCAAAATGACAGCGAGAATATTAACGGTTTTTATGATTGGCATGGCTCTGGTCTTCTCATTAAACGGTGAGAACAAGAGGCTGGTGACAGCAAACGACATGCATGTATTTAAGCAGGTTGGCAATCCGGTCATCTCACCGGATGGGAAAAAAGTGGCCTATACTGTCAGCTACTATTGTGAAAAAAAAGAGAAACGGTTTGGTGATATTTATGTCATGGATATAAATGGCAAACAAACAAAACGGCTGACCACCCATCCGGCAATTGAGCGGGGCATAACCTGGAGCCCGGACAGCAAGCGAATTGCATTTTCGGCCCGGCGCGATGGCAAAAAAAGTCAAATTTTTATAATAAAACTCGGGGGAGGAGAAGCTTTGCAGCTAACCTCCCACAAAACCGGCGCTGTCAGCCCACTGTGGAGCCCGGATGGCAAATGGATCGCGTTTTACTCAACCCTGGGCAAAATGTACACGGAAAAAATGCAAAAAGAGTTGGGAGACGTCCGTTACATAACCCGTTTACGCTATTATCATGTGCGCAGCTGGGATAAAGGCAATCGAAGGCGGATTTTTGTTATTCCAGCCGACGGCTCAGGCAAGGCAAGTCGATTAACCAGCGGTGAATGTGCGGATGAAGGGGACCATTCCATGTGCTGGGCGCCTGACAGCAAAGAAATTGCCTTTGTTTCAAATCGAGATCCCGAGTGGTGGAATAGCATAGACACCAATATCTATACCGTATCCGTACCCCAGGGGATAACCAAAATGATTACCACCAACAGGGGACCCGATCACTCACCCCGCTATAGTCCTGATGGTAAATACCTTGGTTTCAGAAGCATCTTCACCTACAACTATGAAA
Source organism: uncultured bacterium (assembly GCA_965603235.1). Classification (GTDB taxonomy): domain Bacteria; phylum Acidobacteriota; class Aminicenantia; order UBA2199; family UBA2199; genus CBFDCH01. Next base: position 1,076 of record CBFDCH010000017.1, read on the forward strand.
GTGAGAATTATAAGGTAGTGGTGTGGAAGCGAAACGGATCTGAGAAAAATCGACCTCTGACCAGTCAACTCGATCTTTCGGTGAGGAATTTCAGATGGGGCCCCCGCGGGAAAACCATCTACTTCTTATATGGCAGCGAAGGCCGTTACCTGATCAAAGCGGTTTCCTTGAAGAGCGGTAAATTTACAGAGGTCCTCAACGGCAGGCATGTGGTTAATGGCTGGGACCTGAGTAAAGACGGTAAAACAATTATTCTGAGACGAAGCGATGATACCCACCAGGCGGAATTGTACCTTCTGGGAAAACGCCTGCAGCAAATCACCCATGTCAATGACCGGATCATGGCTCAATTCCACGTTCAGCCAGCCGAAGAGATCTGGTATAAAAGTACAGACAACCATAAAGTACAGGGTTGGATCATCAAACCGGTGGGATTTCAGGAGAGCAAAAAATACCCCATGATCCTTTCCATCCATGGCGGCCCCCACGGGATGTCCACCATCAGCTACCGGTTTCAATTCCAATTGCTGGCTGCCAGCGGATATGTCGTTCTTTACACAAATCCCAGGGCATCACTGGGATATGGAGAAACCTTCAGCCGTCAGATCTGGCAGGATTGGGGAGGATTGTGTTACCAGGATATTATGAGCGGAGTGGATCATGTCATTAAACTGGGATATGTGGATAAAACAAAAATCGGAGTTACCGGAGGCAGTTTTGGCGGCTATATGACCAACTGGATCGTGGGCCAGACCAACCGCTTCGGGGCGGCTGTCACAGTAGCAGGCCTATCCAACTTAACCAGCTTCTACGGCACAACGGATGAACAATTTTTCCCGGAGGCAGAATTTAAGGGCACGCCCTGGGATCAACGAGAGCTCTATCTCAAACACTCACCCATATGGTATGCTGGCAACTTCAAAACCCCTACCATGATCATTCATGGCCAATATGACTTCCGGGTACGCACCGAACAAGCCGAACAAATGTTTGCCGCACTGCAAAAACAAAAAGTTCCCAGTGTTTACGCCTGGTTCCCCAACGAGGGGCATGGTGTGCGGCGACCCAAACACCGCCGGCTCTATTACAAAATAATATTGGATTGGTTTGACCATTTTTTACTGGGAAAACCATCAAAATACCTGGAAATGGCAGCAGATAAACCTTATGCTGCGGACAATTCAAAATAGTGGGGAACACTATTCCAGGTCTATGATTTTAAAATTGTAACTTGCCAGATCAATAAAAAGGAGCTTATTCTTTAGCGTATCTTTAATACCACAAATTATCTTGATTGCTTCCAGCGCCTGCAGGGATGCGACCAATGCCGGCACCGGTCCGATAACAGGAATTTCTCCCTGCTGACCATTTGAGGATGCAAAAATATCAGCCAACGATTTGGTTTCACCGGGAACAATGGTGGTGATTTGTCCATACAGGTCGTGGATTCCCCCATGTATCAGGAAAACATTTTTCTGTGAAATCAACGGGTCCACACCAATAATCCCAGCTGGAAGATTAAATTTCCGGTCAATTTTTAGATTGTGCGCAAAAATCCTCGTATTCATTCCCAGTTCATCCAACCGCTCCTTGGCTGCCAGCACTTTGCTTTTACCAAGGTCCGCGCTGGCGTAGAGTATCTGGCGGTTCAGATCCGGGGCATCGAGGAGTCCATCATCCACCAGATGAAGCGTACCGATTCCGGCTCGCACAAGATGCATACACACGTTGGTACCCAAACCGCCAATGCCGGCAACCATTAATGAAGCACCCTCAATTTTTCTTTGACCCCGTTCGCTGACAATCGCAATCTGGCGCTTAAAAAAATCCATTCAAGCCTCCCTGGCAGTGACTTTTTTACCCAAGGCCCGTAATTCTCTAAATTTATTGATAACTATTCCCAGCACGATCATACCGGCGCCAACCACGGACGAGGCTAAAATCCGCTCCCCCACAAATTGATGAACAAAGATGAATGAGAGGAAGGGTGCAATATAGATGAGAATGGTTACACTGGCTGTGTTTACGGCCAACTTCAAGGCCAGCAGCCATAGGAAATAGGCAATACCCATTTCAAATAAACCCACATAGCCCGCGCCCAACCAACCTTGCCAGCCAGGCACACCCATCTCGAAGATAAACAAACCTGCTAGCAGGGCAAAGACAAAAGCAAAACTAAAATTTAAAAATAACCGAATTAAAGGATCTCTCCGGTCCCTGATATTAATAACCCAATAAACGGCCCAAATCAATGAACTGCCCAGAGCAAGGGCAACACCCAGAGGATTTTTTATTTGCAGATGAGAAAAATCCCCTTCTGTTGATATCACCAGGACGCCTAAAAAACTGATCCCAATCGCAACCAGGTCCAAAATCCTTATCTTTTGTTTTAAGACCGGAATGGAGATTAGCACCAGAACCACTCCCCAGATCATATTGAGCGGCTGGGCCTGCTGCGCGGGTAACAGTTCATAGGCTTTAAAAACAATCAGATAATAAAGAAATGGATTGAAAAATCCAAGCATAACCGACTGAAGATAGTCTCTAAAAACCAGAGTCTTCAAGAGATTCAATTTTTTCTGGAGTATTATGATAAAAAAAATTGCCAGCATGGAAATTGCCGTGGAATACAAAAGCAATTGATATACGGTAAGGTAACGGAGTGATATTTTAAAGGCTGAGGGGATGGTTGCCCAGCATAGTATAACCAGAAAGGTGAGCAGGTAAGACTTTTTTACATTATTCAATTTCAGAAAAACCGGTTCAATGAAGGGCTTTCAGAAAATCCTGGATCATGTCTTCTTGTGGATTCTCAATGATTCTGCCGATCTCTTTGTCGCCCTTATAAAATATGAAGGTGGGAATCCGTTCTACTTTAAATTTTTCCACATAGTATTTTACCTGACCATTGGCTTTCCGTTTGCTTACAAAATAATTTACCTTCAACTTTTTATTGTTTAGCAGATCAATAATCCTCATGAATTTGGGCACATTAACCTCAGAATCTCCGCACCAAAAGGCAAAGTAGACATCGATGCGGAGGTCGTCGGCCAATTTTTCTTTTATTTTAGCCAGGCTCTTTCCCGGCACTTCGAACGCCTGATAAATATCCATCCATTCACTCTTTTCCAATATTTTCTCTGCTTCAACCATCTGCTGAGCATGACTTGTGCCAATAAAGAAAACCAACAACAAACAGAGCGGTATAATGCTTTTTTTCATTGTTTGTCCCCTCCTCTTTTTTTGAAAAGCAATTTTACGGTTCCCTTTTTGCCAAGCATAATCACATCATTATCACGCAATTCTTGCTCTCTTACCCGTTGGTTATTAATATAAACCCCATTGGTGGAATTGTTATCCCTTATGTGTACGGTTGTGTGTTCCCAGTAAATGGTGCAGTGCTTTTTTGAAACAATTAATTCCGAAATGATTATGTTGGATTGCGATGGATCGCGTCCAATAATGGATGGGTTGGTGGCCAGATAATAGGTGTCGATCTTTTGGTTGTCAATGAGAACTTCAATTTCCCCTATTGGTTCTATCTCAACCAGATCGGGAGTGGTGGTGGCAAAAGAAATCTCCAGATCCTTCTTTTTTGGCATTGCCTTTGGCACAGTTTCTGGAATTTCCTCAACTTTTTTAAAGAGTTTTCCAAAAAGGCGCTTAAACATTATTGGCCCCCAAGAATATATTTATTTATAAAATCAGCAATAAAATTTTCCCGCTTCCTCCGGTTATTCTTAATTAAGAGGATAAGAGTCTCCTTGCGTTTTTTGCCTCCTATCAGTGCGTGGATCTCAATTCCGGCAGAACTTCTGTTCTTTACAATTTTATTGATAATATTTATAGGTGCGGCAAAGCTATGCTCCGGACGGTTGGTGGACTCAAAGATTATCATACGGTTACTGAGAATGAGTTGCCCGGAGCACCCCTTAGCAAAAATTCCGTGCTTATGGAATACCCGCATGGGAATTGAAACATTCATTTTTATGGCTTTACTCCAGTATTTCTCGCACACATCAAACTTTAAAAGTGCAAATTTAATAGCGCCAACCAGCATATAAAGTCTCGGTGTCTTGGCCTGGTTAATCAAATTATCACCAAGAGCTTCCGCCTTTTTAAATGAACGGTTCTGCAATAAGTTGCGAATCTGAAACATTTGGGCATCCAGGTTGGCAGGCAGCTGCTGTACTTCTTGCGGTTTCTGTGTTTGTGTTACCGTGGTTGTGACCGGCTTGACAACTGGTTCTGTTTTTTCCTGAGGTTTATTTTCTGCTACTTTTTTTACAGAAGGTTTCTGTCCTGTGGCAACAGATTGTTTGACAACCGGTTTTGAGGTTTTCTTCTGGCTGGATTCTTTTTTTACTACTCGATCAGCCGGCCTTTTTAACTGCTGATTGGTGGTAGTGGCGGCTGGCGATTTTTCTTCTTTGGCCTGCTTGACCTCAACCTTTGGAGTGGTCTCGATCATAGAATCAGGCACCTTTTTTTCCGTATTAGTAGAGGGAGGAAGCTTTTGCGATGTTTCAGTGACTGCGGTCTGGCTGGTGGTAACAGACGGATCCGGGGGTTGCGCTGGCGGCGATTTTTTAATTATTAAAAAATAACCCGCCACGCCCAGAATTATTACAACCAAAAAAACTGAGATTAATATCGGAAAAATTCTTTTTTTAGCGCCGAAAGAGGGCCTTTCCATCTTGGTCTGAAAGCCGCTGTCAACAACCACGGTGGTTTCACTGACCGCTTTGTCAATTTTGGCCAATTCCTGCAGCATCTCGGTGGCATTCTGGAACCTCTTTTCCGGATCTTTTTGTAAAGTTTTTAGAATAAATTTTTCGATTTTTGTATCAATGTCCGTATTATAGATGGAAGGGCGCGGAGGAGGAGTTTCCAGATGAGCCCGTTGGATCTGAAATTCTGAATTGGTTTCGGAATCAAAAGGAACCTTGCTGGTTAGCATCTCATAAAAAGTGATGCCTGCAGAATAGAGATCACTCCTGAAATCAATCCCCTTACCAAGGATCTGTTCCGGAGAAGTATACCATGGTGTTCCAATCAGCATCCCGGTTTTGGTTAAGCCCTCACGACCAAAAACCTTGGCAATACCAAAATCTGAGATTTTCACCTGGTTGTCCTTGGTAATCATGATATTGGCAGGCTTTATGTCACGGTGAATGGTTTTGCGGGAATGGGCGTAATCAAGGCCCTCCAGGATTTGTTTAAAATAGTGTATGGCTTGCTTAAGGGATAAAATTCTCTGCTCCCTGAGTATCTCTTTAAGGCTTTTACCATCCACATACTCCATTGCAATAACAAATTCATCCTGGATTTTATTGAAGCTGAAGACAATGACCACATTGGAATGGTTCATTTGAGCCTGGGTCATGGCTTCAATCTTAAACCGCTCCATCAATTGAGCATTGGCGGTCAACTCCGGATGAATGACCTTTAAGGCCACCTCCCGGTTGAGCATGGTGTCAACCGCATGGTAAATCGTACCCATTCCCCCTTTGCCAATTTCAGCTTTTACCAAAAAATTGCCGAATTGTTCTCCTATTTTAGGCATTGTCGCTCCAGGTAATTATTTTTCCAGCGTTTGGCATCATCATAATAACATCCAGACCAATAAAATGATTAGTAAAATTCCCAAAAACACAAGAAAAATTGGCAAAACAGTCGCCTTGCTTTTGACCACTAGAATAGGTTCAGTTTTATGTAAATTTTCCATTTGCCCGATGCGGACAATCTGAATGGTTATGTTGTCTGTTCCACCATTATCATTGGCCATATCAATCAATTTATCAACAGCTTCTTCAGGATAATAAGCGGTTGAATATTCTTTGATCAGGTGGTCGGATACCATGCTGTTGAGACCATCGGAACATAAGAAAAAAATATCACCTTCGTGAATTATCAAATCATCGATAATCTCAGGAACAAAACTCTCCCGTGCTCCAAGAGACATATATAAAATATTCTTCTGCGGGTGGTCTCTCGCTTCATCCTCCGATATCCTCCCCTCCTCGACCATTTTTTCCACAAACGTATGATCCTTGGTCAGGCGTTGAATCTTCTCATCGCGTATCAAATAGATGCGGGAGTCCCCCACATGAACAATGTGAGCGTTCATCTCGGCAAATATAATGGCACTAAAGGTGGTTCCCATTCCCCTTTTTTCAGGATCGGCCAGAGCTCGTTTTAAAATCGCTTTGTTGGCTTTTTTGACTGCCTGGCCCAGGGCATCACCGATGGAAGTACCGTTGGATCTCAATTTTTTATATTGCTCAACAAAGGTTAAAGTACCCAGCTTTGAAGCTACTTCACCCGCTTTATGCCCTCCCATACCATCGGCAACCACAAAGATATATTCATCATCGTATAATTTGTCATTGGCAAAATAATCCTCATTCCCCTTCCTAATTCTTCCGATATCACTCTTGCCGTAATAACTGATTTTCATCATCACCTTTCCCCAACAAGAACCTGCCTGGTACCAACACCTTCGTTCATTAATTCTTTGTAGCATACGAAATCTCTTTTGTCAAATCTGGTGAAGGGCTTCAAAGCAAAGTATCATCACCTTCTTGATAAAGAAATTCGTACTGCTTTATTATTTTTACCATGCCAAATTTTTGCTCGGCCGTGATGATTCCATTGGCGCAAATTTTCTTTCTTAAATTGGCGTTTGACAATACCTGGATCGATTTACTTATGGCCTCTTTTAAATTGTTACGCTCAAAGAGGAAGCTGTTTTTGCCATCCTCAATCACCTCAGGCAGCCCTCCGACACGACTGGCCACAACCGGGACACCACAGGCCAGGGCTTCTAATGCTACCAATCCGAATGATTCCTGCTGGCTTGGCAGCAACAACAGACTGGCCGACTTATAGATAGATCCCAGGTTATCAAACACCCCCATAAAATTGACTTTTTCAAAAATGCCCAGTTTTTTGGCTAGATCCTCCATCTGCGAGCGCAGGGGGCCATCACCAAATATACATAAGCTTAAATTTAAATCCAGCTCCTTCTGGATGCCGTGGAAAATACGGATTACATCCAACGGCGCTTTAACAGACCGCAGGTTTGACACATGCAGTATCATCACCCGATCCTTACAGTATGAAAGATTGATTGCCTTTAAATCGGGATTAAAGTTTTTGGTATTTACAAAATTATAGACAGTTTGAATCTTTCCCGGAGAAATTCCCAACTTTTGCTCAGTATCTACTTTTAAACTGTTTGAAACAGCGGTTACCGCATCGCTCTTTTCAATGGCATAGCGAGTGATATTTTTCATGGTGGGGTGGGAGCCCACGATGGTGATATCCGTACCATGGAGGGTGGTTACACATTTTAATTTTTTTTGTGAAATGTCCCGGGCCAGGAGTGCAGAAATTGCATGGGGAAGCGCATAGTGGCTGTGCACAACATCAATATCATACGTGTTAATAATTTCCGCCAGCTGGGAAGCCAAGGCCAGGGCGTACGGTTGATAGTCAAATACCGGATACTCTTGAATATTTACCTTGTGGAAAGTGATTGAATCCACGAAGTTTTCCCGCAGCCGAAACGGCGGCTCCAGTCCCACAAAATGCACCCGATGGCCTCTCTCTTCAGCCATGGCCCTGCCTATTTCATAGGCCACCACACCAGAACCACCAATTCGATGATAATTTAAAATTGCTATGTTCATCTAAATTCCTTTGGGGCAACCATAAAAGGATCTGTTACCCGTAACGGCCGGTGAGAATAAAACGGTTCGCCATACTTCACACCAATCATGCCGCCGGCCAAACGACATTTGGCTTCTATCAATTCCAGGAACTCTTTGGATTTTAAAAAGGTACGGGGTGGTTCATCCGGATTCTCAGCCCCATCACTGAATTGTGAGTTATAGGCTTTTATGGCATCCATTTTTGTTTGCCATACATCCGAAATATCGACAACAAAATCGGGTTTATGCCAGGGGAACAGCTCTGGAAAACGGATCAAAGCAGCCGGTCTGAATGGGGGGGATTTGGTGTTGATCTTTTCCAATCCTGCCAGAAACATGCATTCCAATACCAATTCGCCGGTGTGGCGATGGTCAGGATGCCGGGTGTCAGCCACAAAACTGAAAATAATCCGCGGTTTAAAACGGCGTATGATTTCAATGATCTTGAGACGGTTTTCTTCTGTGTTCCATATTTTTCCATCAGGTATGTCAAGGGTAACGCGCATGTCCAGGGAGAGGATGGAGCCCGCTTTTTCCTTCTCCTCGGTTCTGATGGACTCTGATCCGTAAGTACCGGATTCTCCCATACTCAAATCACAGATTCCGGTTTTATAGCCACTTTTTTTTAATGTAGCCAGTGTGCCTCCCATACTAAGTTCACAATCATCAGGATGGGCACCAATGGCCAATACATCAATCATTTATATCTCCAGAAATTTTAATTTGTTCTCATACACTTTGAATAAACGGTGGATAAACTCGCGGCCACCATACAAATTCATATAGTAAAAGATGTTGAATACACGCTCCTGCCGTTGACCAAAGGGAAATAGATAATCATGGATAATTCCTGCCTTGTTCACAATATCAGCCTGCTCCTCCTTTATCCGGGCACGCTTTTTGCCAATCATCTCCTTGATCTGGGAGTATATCTTCTTCCTCAAGGTCTGAGTTTCCAGATCCAGTTGATCCAATTGCCGCATAAATCCATCAATCATCCCTTTGGCCCCTTTTAAAACCTGGGCGGCATCGAATTGGTGAAATTTTTTTAGCAATGAATTTACAAACTCATCTCTGTTTTGCTGGTCTACATCCAGAATCTCCAATTTTAATTTGCCGAATAGCCGCTTCACTTTGGGTTCAATGAGAGTCAATGACATCCGTTTTTCTGTTCGGGCCTTGCTTACCAGGTGATATTGATAAAAGGGATCCAGCTCTTCTATATATTTAATCTCACCTGGGCCCGCCACATAAGTATGGGTGTTAAAATAAAGATCCTGGCATACATTACGGGTTTTCACGTTGGGTACCAGATCAGCCCCGGCCAGTTCAACGATCTTTCCCTGGCGGTTACAAAATTTTTTACCACACTTAAAAAGGGCCAGCCTCTTCTTGTCCTTGATGTAGAAAAGGTTGCATTGTTGGTCCGGTGCTGTTCTTTCTGCCTCCCTGAGGAGAATCGGCCGGGTTGCCTGACGAAACTCCGGTTTCTGAGGATCAAAAATTTCCAGCTCAAATGCAGCAAACAGATATTGGGCAAGCAAATTGGAGGCCTCACCCAGGGTCTTCCCGGGCCTATAAGATTCAAAGACCACTTCTTTAAGCTGTGGAGTAAATTCGGTCTGCCTGAGATTCTTGAAAAAGGTTACCAGGATCTCGTTCAGAGCTTGGTCAACCTCAATCTGGCCACATGAATATCCTTCGCTATTCTTCTGCCAGCTGAGCCTTTGTAATTGTCCCTGAGCATCTAAAAATTCAATATGGTTAATCTCATTAAAATCAGCATCATTGGTCTCCAGCCAGTAAACGGCCCGCCCCTGCAGCCGCTCTGCCAGTTTAATCGCTCCGAGCACCTTATACGTGGTATAGAGCGGTCCGCCAAGTAGCCCGATTTGCTGTCCTGTAACGATTGTTTTATTCACTTTTTCTGGCAAAAAATAATGGTTCGTGGAGAGCTCTCACTCCAGCCCCCCCCTACATAATCACCAAAACAGCCCCGGGGTATTAAGGCAAACTCGCCTAACATTAATTCAAGGTCTCTGCGTGAGTAAAGACGCACCGATTCCTGGAAATCCCAACTTTTATTGTCTTTTTTAAATAATATATCCTTAATTATCCGATCCTGACAGATTTGCCTCTTTTCAACCACCCTCTGACCCGAGGGGGTTTCCCTGACTGTTCTGGCTTCAAGATTGGATCGTAAATAGGGAGGATTTAAAAAATCGAGCCAGAACCAGCCTCCCTCTGGTATCGATCGGCTGATTGATTGAATGACCTGTTTGTTGCTGTTGTGGCTCTCAAAATAACCAAAACTGGTGAACAGGGAGAGAATCAGGTGAAAGTTTCCGGGGATGGCCTGCATGTCACCCTGAATAACCGGAATATTTCCATAAAGCCTCTTCCCTTCCCTCAACAAGGTTTCCGATAAATCCAGGCCAAAGGCTCGATAACCCATCCGGCTCAGAATTGATAGATGCCGGCCAACTCCGCAGCCCAGATCGAGTATTGGAACGTCTTTAGCAGGGCAAAGTGTCTGCAGAATCAATTGGATCTGGTCCCTGGCATCCGATTCGTCCCTGTGCTGATACAGGGAGAGATAATTTTCATTGAACCATTTTTTAAACCAGGGAATAGATCCGTTTATTTTAAGCAAATGTTAATTCCAAATTTAGGGGATATTGTGCTCCTGTTTGTAAGCTGCCCAATTCTCCTTCAACCAGACAAAATCGTCCAAATTTTGCAACCGTAAACAAAATGGATTTGTCAGCCGTTCCTCCGCAATCGTTGATGAAGGGCGAAGTCC
>CBFDCH010000018.1:0-11403 GCA_965603235.1 uncultured bacterium
GTAGCTTGATGGAAATTATTCCAGGGCAACAGCCCGTTGAGACCTGACCCCGGTTACGCAATTTCTAATGAATTTCTTTTGATAATCAATTATTAGATGGGGTTTTGGCTCATTTTTTTAGAAAAAATCAAAAAATCAAAAGACCGTCTCCCGTTTTTGATCCCTTTTTTAACATGCAAAATACAAGACCTGACCCTGTTTTACACGCTAAAATTATAACACCCCTGTAAGTGGCTTAATGGATGACTCCTTTTCTCTATTTGCTGTCTATGGATTTGATTTCTGGTTCCTTGATTGGTTCGTATTGTAATTTGATTTCTGGTTTATTTGTATCCCAGTTCTTTTCTATTGTTAGAGTTATTTGAGAATTATTGATTTCCCATTTGGAAACAAAGGAGTACAATTCCTTCATCAATAGATTAACCATGTCAAACTTTTGGTCTTTTTCGTTTAGATCAAATTTATAGTCATCAATGTACTTATCGCTATATTTACCAATAATTTTCTGTTTTATTATTGGTTCTCGATATTCTTGTACCAGGGCTTTCTCAATTTGAAAAAAGTCATCTACATATAGATCAAAATCTAGAATATGCGCTTTCTTAAAAAAATAAAGACCAGTTAAAAAGCGATTTTTTATAAATGTATAAAGAACCTCAATATCGAATCCAAAAGCATTATCTTTGTATGTTAAGTAACTGAAATCAACGTCTTCTTTGTGTATTCTTTCTGATATAAGGGCAGTCTTCTCAATAGTCTTTACTTGTTCTTTATTCATTCCCCATGATGTATTCCGAAAATCTGGTCTTTCTTCCACTTCTTTCCTCCATTCAAATAATTGTATGTGCTTCGCTTAATAATTACGATCAAATTTTAAATGATCAAGATTTTTTATACAAATCTATCTCTGAAACATACTTATGCACTGGGAAGATGCAGTTTATTAAGCAGTTACGTATATTTGTCATTCATAAAGATTTGACCTCGATCCCTGTTAGTCCCGATCCTGGATGTGGAATTAAATAGTAGCTGTCCTTAATTAAAAAGCAATAGTTATTGCAGGTTCATAATCGATCAATGTAAAATTCATGTTTCCTCCTGGTTTTTATATAAACCAGTCTCCTTCTCCATTCGTCCGAAAAGACCGTCCCCCGTTTTTTTGTGGAACCATCAAATCCAGATTTAATCCCTTTTACTTTTACCCGCAAGGGTATCAGGGAACAACGTTTTAATTAAGGAAAAACCAGATTGGTTCTATTTCTCTTTAAGAATATGATGATAATAAAGTACAAAAAGTCCAGATAATCCCACCAGAATGTAAATGATACGGGCCAGGGTCCCTGGACCAAAAATCTCGGTCACCACATCAAAGGAAAAAGCTCCCACCAGACCCCAGTTCACAGCCCCAACAATTACCAAAATATAAGCCACCAATTTTGCTATTTTCATTGGTTACCTCCCAAGACTTCATATTAATTTAAAAGAAAAAAAATGTAAAGTAAGAAGAGGACAAAAAGGAGCAGGCAGCAAAAAAGATGTATCATTTTTCGAAGGGTTTATCGTTTAAACTGGAGTGGGGACGGTCTTCTGAAATTTTGAAATTTTATGATTCCTCACCTACCATACCCATCACATAAAATTTCTAAAACACCTACTATTCAACCCAAATTCAAAAATAGGATAATATATAATAATTAGAATTGTTAAAAAAAAGTCCTTTTTTATTTTGATTTTACCTAGTGATTTTGTTCAATTTCTAATGCATTTCTTTTGATAATCAATTATTAGATGGGTTTTTGGTTCATTTTTTTAGAAAAAATCAAAAAATCAAAAGACCGTCCCCCATTTTTTTCTTCCTGTTACCCTTTTAACCAAGAATTGAAACGTCAAACACAGATTTGACCCCCCTTTTTTGTCTTCTCCCCTTCGGGGGGGCAGGTCAATCAGCAAGAACCTTTACAGGATTTACGGTACCGGCCTTGATGGATTGATAGGCGACGGCAATGATGGCCAAAGTCAAAATCAGGAGACCTGGAATGATACAATGCAGTGGATTTAGGATGATTTTATATTCAAAGTACCCTAGCAAGCGGTTTCCCGTATACCAACCCAGCGGAGATGCAAGAGCAGCGGCCAGCAACACCCATTTCACAAAATCGAAGGTAAATGAAAGAGCAATACCATGTACGGTGGCTCCAAGCACTTTTTTTATTCCTACCTCCTTTTTCTTTCTGGCAACCATGAAGGAGGCAAAACTGAAAAGACCAATGCAGGACAGGGCAACTGCAACGAATGTTATATACCCCACCAGGGAACCGACAATTCTTTCACTCTTATATGTGCCATTCAATTTGTCATCCAGCCAGGCGCAGCTAAATAGAGCGTTGGGGATTAGGCTGCTAATGGTTCCCCTCACAGATTGCAGAGAACCTTTCCCAAAGTCTTTGTGGAACCTAACATACCAGTTGCGGCCGCTGCCTCCCAAGGTAAGTATTTTGGGCCTTATTTTGCTATGCAATGATTCGGTATGGTAATTCTCTACGACGCCGATCACAATACCTTCACGCTCCATCGATCCCCCCGGACAAAAAGTAATTTTCAATCCAATTGGATTGTTAATACCGATGGCCTCCACCGCAGACCGGTTAAGCACAAATGACTCTTTCCGATCCCTGATACTATCTCTCTGAAAAAACCTGCCTTGAAGGAGTTTCATATCAAACAAGTGAAAATATTCACTATCAACCTCGTTAATGTCCACGGTAAATTCAGCGGGGTGAGCTTCTCTCTCCCATTGAATAGAGGAGGAACTCTGCTGGCCGATAAAGGTGGTCTCTGCTCTGGTTACCGAGTGAATTTGCGGATTTTCAAGTAGTTTTTGCCTCACCACTTCATATTTGTTTTCCATCCCTCTTGTGCTGCGAATGGCGAGAACTCCGGCATTATGAAAGCCGGGATCTTTATGCAGAATAAAATCGATCTGGCTGTAAATGATATAGGTTACAATTATGAAAAACATGGACATGGCAAACTGAAGGATAATCAGGCTCTTCCTGGTTACTTCCCGGCTCCTTCCACCGCCTGGAGAGGCGAGCCCCTTAAATGAACTGCTGGGGGTTATCCTGGAAAGATAAAATGCCGGATATGCACCGGCCATGATTCCGGTGATAAGGGTAACTACCAACAACATCAGAGGGGTTTGATCATTGATTCCCAGATGAAGATCAGTTGCCAACCAAGTATTGATTATTGGCAGCACAAAAAAACTCCCAACCATTGCCAAAAGTAAAGCAAGCAGTGATAGAATCATGGATTCCGATAGAAACTGGCTGATCAATTGTCCTCTGCTTGATCCAAGAATTTTCTTCATACCAATCTCTTTGCAACGGGTGGAAGCTCTGGCAGTAGAGAGGTTACTGAAATTTATACAGCCAATCAGCAGGATGAAGAATGCCAGTACAGAAAAACCATAAACATAATAGATTGGCCCACCCCCGTCACCAGGAGTATACAGGTGATATTTTTTGAAAGGTTGAAGGTGAAGGCCTATCTCGTCAACATTTTCACCCCCTGCCTTTTGTTGTTTATACCCCTTGGAATACTTCATATACAACCCGTAGATTTTCTCCTCCAAAGAGGTGAGATCGGTACCTTTTTTTAATTCCACGAAGGCCCTAGTACACATCGAATCCCAATCTTTCAGATGTTTAGGCAATCGTTCATATGAAAAAAGCAGGTCAAATTGAAAGCTGGAATTTTCAGGAACCTGTATTATACCGTCAATCCGGTATTTCCCATCTAGAAATTTTCCTATGGGATTGGTGTTGCCAAAAAATTTACGGGCAGTTTTTTTCTCAATTATACAGCTCTTGGGATCCTCCAGGTATTTTTTAGGATTCCCTTCCTTGACGGGAAAAGAGAACATCTTAAAGAAATCCTTGTGGACAAATGCCTGATTGCACATAAAACTTTTATTATTGGTACTTACTTTGCCATTGTGGGTTAAATAGTTGGTGCTATTGATGATTTCCGGATATTCCCTTTTTAAGTGGGGAGCAATCCCTCCGGGTAGCGGATTTTCATACCACATGCCGCCTTCTGTTGGCATGGATAGATATACTCGATTGAGGTTATCAACTTTCTTGTGAAATTTATCATAACTAAGTTCAAAATTTATCCACAAGGCAATAATTATTGTACATATCATGCCAATGGCAAGCCCCAACACGTTGATGACGGAAAAACTCATGTTCTTCCTGATATTCCGAAATGACGCCTTAAGATTATTCTTTAACATAGCGAACCTTCCTCTTGTTTTGTTTTTTAAAAACAGGAAAAAGAGTTTGATAATAATAGAACTATACCAGGTCTTTGCTTTTACTTTGCCCTTATTCTTTACCAAATAATGGTACATTTCAGCAAAATCTCCCAATAAGGATTCTCTATCCCAATTTTTAATAAAGAGAGAAGCAGCCCTTTCAAATATGACCGGAATTTCTGATATTTTAGACATTAAATACCTTGATCCGGCACATACTCGCCGTACACCTGCCACATCATGTCAATAATTTTTTTATTTTGAGCAAGCCTCTCATGGCCAAGAGGGGTAAGCGAATATACCTTTTTTCGCCTGCCGCCTCTTATGGCAGTTGCTTCCCCAAATCCCGACCGAATCAAACCGTTTTTCTCAAGGTTACTTAAGGGTTGATGAATGGATGTCAGTGACATTTTATTCCCGGTTACCTCAGTCAAAAATTGATGAATGGCAATCAGATATGCTTCTTGTTTTAATTTTAAAATTGAGAGCATTACCAGCTCCTCTTTCCTGTTAAAACTCTTCATTTTTCTACTCCAGAGTTAGTTTTGCCTGCAGGGCATATGTTTCTTTTTACTGAAACATATATATTATACGCAACGAATGGATATTTGTTTCATAAAAATGAAAGAAATGTAAAAATCAGTCTACCTACTTGACAACGACCTTCTAATGGGCGTCTCCGATTTTTGAGGAACAAAAAGACCAGGGTTTTGTGTTCAATAAATGGAGTATGATATGACGGGAACTTTAAAAATATTTTTTATTTTATTCGTATCGCTGTGTTTTTTGGTGTCCTGCAGTACTGATACCGATGATGTGGCCCAGTATGTTTACAGGGTGCCTGAAGCGATAGGTGATGGCTGGGAGACCGCTTCACTGACCGATGTCGGTCTCCGTCTGGAACCGTTTACCGCAATGATGAACCGGCTCTTGAACCTGGAGAATCATCTTATTCATAGCATCCTGGTCATCCGGCATGGAAAACTTGCTTTCGAGGCGTATTTTGCCGGGATTTCCCACCCCACCATTGGGGGGGATCCTGTTCGATATGATCGGGACACATGGCATGTGCTGTCTTCTGCCACCAAAAGTTATACATCTGCCCTTTTGGGCATTGCAATTGAAAAAGGATATATAAAAGATGTTCAGCAGAAGGTGTTTGATTTTTTTCCGGAACTGGCTTCCTTGAACGTCGATGAGAAATCTGATTTAACGATTGAACATATGATCACCATGTCGTCGGGTCTGGGTTGGGATCAAATCACCTATCCCATCCTGGATTCTAGGAATGACATCGGCCGTTTCCAATGGGCTTCAGATCCCTGGGAGTGGTATCTTTCCCGCTCTCTGGAAACGGTTCCGGGAGAAGAATTCCTGTACAGTGAAGCCAGTATCAATGTGGTGGGGGAGGTCATCAAGAGAGCCAGTGGTATCCGACTGGATCATTTTGCAGAACAGTTCCTGTTCACCCCGATGGGCATTACCCGGCACTGGTGGTTTCTAGTGAAACCGGAAATGGGTTTTGTGTGGGCATCCGGTGATCTCAGGCAGCTTCCTAGGGATATGGCCAAGTTTGGCCAGTTGTATCTAAACGGTGGAAAATGGAACGGAGAACAGATTGTCCCCGCGGATTGGGTAGCGGTTTCCACGAAAGAACATTTTTCATTTGAACCGCCGTTCTGGAGTCTGAACGCGGGGATGGACGGATATACCTATGGCTGGTGGCACAGAAGCGATGTGTATGGGAAGGGTGCTTTTTCGGCAGTCGGATGGGGAGAACAGCACATTATTGTGATGCCCGAACACGACATGGTGGTGGTTTTCACCGGCGGTTTTTATTATGATTTCCCCCCTCTGGATGCCCATCGAATCATGGTTCAATATATCATTCCTGCCCGAAACTGAGAATTAATGTAAAAGGGGACAGGGGGGAAGTTTATAGCAAATAGCAGATAGCAAATAGTAGATGTGAGAAGTAAAGCGGACAGGCCAAAGACCTAGATGTTCGGGCCAATGGCAATTGGCCCGATCAATGGAGCCAGACGAGAATTTTATTATTTTGGCAGCTGGTGGCTTGCTGCTGGATGCTGGTAGCTAGTGGCTTTGTTTCTTTAGGCTTATGGCTTACGGCTAGTTTCTAGATGCTAAAACGTCAAACACAGATTTGACCCCCCTTTTAATGGGCGTCCCCCCCCTTTGAAAGGGAGAATCCACTGCCTTGTGAAAAAAAGGATTGGAGTTTTTTGGATTTTTGGATAATTGCATCCCGGTATTGATCGTATTTTTTTTCAGTATCATCGATGATATCATCATTGTCAATCAGACGTATCAGTCTGTTGTCGTTGAAATAACACCGTCTCTGGGTTTGGTCACTTTGTCCATTATCAAATCTGTAATAGTAAAAGATGAGTTCATTTTCTGAGTTATAGAGGAATTCGGCATAGGTCCGGGTGATGCTGTGCTCTTCTTCTAGGATGATCATCTTAAGTTCAAAGGTCCTGGAATTCTGATTGGAGGTATAGTAGAACCGGACCTTCTCTTGATAATTTCCTACAGCAGAGACCGGGAGTTTATCTCGGTTGAGAATGAATTCATTGCAATATAATTGATTTGAAGAGATTTTTCTTTTGGTTTCATGGTAGAGTTTTTGGATATTTACGATATCTACTTCATTTCCCGATTGGGAGGTCAACGGCAGGATAGAAACCGAAATAAAGAGCAGCAGAAATATTTTTCTCAACATACCTCCTACCACATGGGAAATTCCTTATTCAATTACATTGAAATACTATAAAATTGATTGTCTATTGTCAATCAATGAAGAGGTCAAATGTGCGAGGGTCAGGGCTTGAATTGAGGATTGTTGAAAAATTTTTTATGGATAGTTAATATAGGTTAGGAGTTACTGGAAAGGAGGAAATATGTTTTCAACAACCAGGATTTTTCTGATTTTGGGGATTTTCAGCCTGTTTCTTTTACCATGCTGTTCGGGGCAGGGGGATTGTACCAACACCAAAGATTTTACCGTACCTGCGGTAAATGCAGCCGATGCTGAAGGGTGGGAAGTTTACTCAAATCCTTTGGTTCTCAACAAAGGAAATGTTAAAGGGTTATCGCCCGGTACAGGTTCACCGGAAGCAGCAGTGGTCCATTTTTATGCATCCAAGATCCGTGGAGACGACTGTTTCAAGCAGGTACTGCCTGCAGGCAGGACGAAGGACTCCAGGTTAGGCCGCAATTTGGAAAAGATGGCAGACTGGAAATTTATCGAAGTCAAACTGGTAAGCCGCAAGAAAAGGTATACCGAACGATACTGGATCAGGGTGGAAATGAAGATTGAAATCAAAGGAAAAGTAGATACCGGTATGGATGAGGCTACGGTAAGGATTATCGATGGTCAGTGGTATGTGACCGATCCACCCACATGATATAAAAATTACATTTCCTTCAGCATCTTCTGTTCGAGGGGTCAAGTCTTTGCATAGCTCATCTTTGAGGTAAAAGGGCTATTTCCCGAAAATAACTCAAAAACTCAAGCACCGACCCCCCTCTTAATAAAAGTGGTACAATAAATGAGGGCAGATCATTCGTATTTTAAGCTGTTAACGGGATTTGCCAGGGCTGCTTTTAGTGCAAAATAAACAATGGTGACAAAACTTATTATTATTACCAGAAGGGCTGAAATTAAAAACGGCTGCAGAGTGATCTCTGTTTTATAAGAGAATCCCGTCAACCATTTTCTGGAAAAGTAATATGATACTGGCCAAGCAAAAATATTGGCAATTAATATCAATTTGGTAAATTCCTTTGAAATTAGGACAAAGACACTTGATACTGAGGCACCCAATACTTTGCGGATACAAATCTCTTTGGTCCGCTTGTCTATTGTAAAAAATACCAAACCAAACAATCCCAGGGAAGCAATAAGAATTCCAAACATTGCGAAATACCTAAATATCTTACCCAGCTTTTCTTCAGTCTTATATTGGTTGTTGAATGTTTCATCCAGGAAACTATATACAAACGGAAATTCCGGAGAAAATTCCATCCAGACTTTTCTCATATATTTAATCGTTTCCTGAATATTTTTTGAAGAAATTCGAACACTGGTATTCCAGAGCCATGGTTCATTCCACCCAAATACCAACGGGCTTATCTTATCACGTAATGATAAGAAATGAAAGTCTTTAACGACTCCAATGATTTCAATATCTTTACTTGAAAAAGAACTACCTTCAATATGTTCTATATGAATCATTTTTCCAACAGGCTTTTCTATTCCAAATTGCTTTAAAGCAGCTTCATTTATGATACATGTTCGCAATTTATCGGTTTTTAAATCCCAGGAAAAACTTCTTCCTTTTATGATCTTGAGCCCATATACATCAAAATAGTCAGGATCTACAGTATAAACCGGAGCGTCTTGTTTTTCTTGCTTGTATTTAAAGCCTTCATTATTGAAAATATGTCCCGGGTATCCCTGTGAAAAAGTCACTCCCAAGATATTTGGATTTTTCATAAGTCTCTCTTTAAAAACTTCCTTATTCCTGCGGATAGCAAGATTCCTGTGAATATCAAAATTAAGAATACTTTCTTTGTTAAACCCAAGGTTTCTGTTTTTTACATAGTTCAATTGGTTAAACACGATAATCGTAGCAATAATCAGGATAATTGAAATAGAATATTGAAACACGATTAAAATTCTTCTGAATTTTGCTGATTTTATTCCTTTTGTTTTCTCGCCTTTTAAAATCGAGCAAGGCTTAAATGCTGAAAGGTAAAAAGCCGGATATACTCCTGCGAACAACCCAACCAGGATAGCCCCGCCAATAATTATTAATATTGCCTGGAGATTCTTAAACAAATCAAAGGAAAGATTGCCACTAATCAAGTTGTTGAATTCCGGAAGCAGGAGGTAAACAAAAAAAACCGCTATTGTTAGGGCAAATAAAGTTAACAAAACCGATTCGGTCAGAAATTGGTTTATGAGAGAGGTTTTGTTGGACCCAACCACTTTCTTTATCCCCACTTCTCTGGCCCTGGTTGAGGCCCTGGCAGTGGATAAATTGATAAAGTTGATACAGGCAATAATCAGGATGAATAAAGCAATGATGATGAAAATATAGACCGATTGCAGGTTGCCATGTTTTCCTGACCCAGATCGTGCAAAGTATAAATTTTTCAAAGGAAATAATCCAAATTTAAATTCAGTTGGAAAAATTTTCTTCAATCGTTCATAGAACAGATTGGTAAGCTTATGGGCCACATCCGCAGCATTATGTTGATTGGGCAGCAAAACATAGGTGGGCACATTCCAGGAGTCGAAGCTGTTAAGCGCACGGGGACCGTGTAATTTTTCCAGGGTTACAAAAGATGCAATAGCACTAAAATCAAGGTGAAAATTTTTAGGATCCTTTATGACTCCTGTTACTTGATAATCATCAGTATTATTAACTTTAACCATTTTGCCAATGGGATTCTCATTTCCGAAGAGGCGTTTGGAAATGCTTTCAGTTAAAACAAGTGAAAAAGGTGATTCCAAAGCAGTTTTCGGGTTACCGGCAGTAAAGGGAAGGGTAAATACATCAAAAACCCTGGGATCGGCCCATCCAAAACGATGAATCTTTATTGACTCCCTGCTTTCCTGGCTGTCGGGCGGCTGATATTTTAACAGGTAATCCAAATCAAATCTGAATCTTACAACTTTTTGAATTTCAGGAATTCGTTCTTCGATTTCTTTCCCAATTGCCGGAGCCATACTGACCTGCGATCGTTCCTGGTTTTCAATCCTATAAATTCCAGGCATATTTTTATTGAACTTATCGTAGCTCAATTCATTGTTAACATATAACATGATTAAAATGGACAGGGTCAGTCCAAGTGCCAATCCTGCAATATTGATAAAAGAATAAATTTTGTATTTGATAATGTTTCTCAATACCAGTTTAAAATAACTTTTTAACATAACTAATTTCCAGTGAAGTGTTGTTTTAATAAGCCTGGGAATAGATTTAACAACTTGTTTCCAGTACCAGAATGTTGCTCTGAAAGCCCCCGATTCTGTATAAATTTCATTGAAAAATTCTTCAAAATCGCCAAGAATAATATCACGGTTTTTTCTGTTGTTGGATATCATAAGCAACCACTTGGCAATTTTTGGTGGATGCCGTTTCATTTTATTCACCTCCCGAAGTTAAATCAAATCCCGGTTCCGGTAAATTTAACCACATGAATTCCTGTATTTTTTTTAATTGTGTGAGCGCTTCAATTCCGGTTTTTTTCAGTTTATAAAACCGTTTACTCCTGCCGCCCCTTTCAGGAGTAGGGTCGCTCTGAAAGGATTCAATATATCCCCATTCGGTAAGGCGTTCCAGGGAGTCATAAATTGCCCCAACAGACCAGTCTGTTTTTGTCATTTCCATAATATGTTTCCTGATCGGAACACCGTAGGCATTGTCCTGCAAACGCCAGATTGAAAGTAGAACCAGTTCATCGG
The DNA here is from genome assembly GCA_965603235.1 of uncultured bacterium. Taxonomy (GTDB): domain Bacteria; phylum Acidobacteriota; class Aminicenantia; order UBA2199; family UBA2199; genus CBFDCH01. Next base: position 10,815 of record CBFDCH010000018.1, read on the forward strand.
CTCTTGATAAAATTTTCATAATTTACCTCGCTCACATTATTAATTCGGAAATCCGAAGATATCCATGTCTTATTATACGCTCAAATTTAGATTGAGTTCAAAAAAAATTATTTTTAATGCAAAGGTTGATGATTATTGTTATTTGTTGGAAATTAAATAGAAAAACAATATACAAGGCACCAAGTTAATTAACAATTAACAATGTATAATTAATAATTAAGAATTATTTATCCAAAAAGTGTTTTTGGTTTTCAATTATTAATTATTAATTCCATGAACATCTAGATTACCGTGATTTTTTTGCTAGATGCTAGCTGCTAGCGGCTTTTTTTTACGGCTTTTGGCTACAAAAAAGGGCGCTGTTCCCATTTTTCCAAACTCATTTCCGACGAGTGCGTCTCTGCTTGCTATCAGCAATGCTCAGAAAATCAAAATCTTCATCAATAAAATATTTAAGATCAAAATCTTCATGGGTGACCACAAGAAGAACGACCTGATTCTCTGCAAGGTATTCTGATATGGCCTTCATGACAAGGGTGCGGGTTTCAAAGTCGATATGCGCGAATGGTTCATCCAGCAAAAGGACTTT
>CBFDCH010000019.1:0-11312 GCA_965603235.1 uncultured bacterium
TCTTCCTTACCCATGATCTGTGCCATGCGGGCGATGCACCAATCATCATAAGCATACTCCAGGGTTTTGGAAACTGACTCAGATTCCCGATCAGCCGGGATATACCCAAATTTTTTGTAAGATTTTAGCCCCAGATGGTCCTGCATGGCACTGTGACGGATAGCAGCATATGCTTTTTTGGTGTCATACCCCCGAATACCATTGACATAAGCATCCACAATCATCGGTACAGCATGGTACCCAATCATACAACCCGTGTAATTTCCGGCCAGTTCCCAAATGGGTAAAATTCCGCCCTCATCGTATTTGGCCAGCAGTGTTTGGATAAAATCATTGGTCCGGTTCCGCTCAATAATTGTAAAAAGAGGATGGGTGGCCCTAAACGTATCCCAGAGAGAGAAAACGGTATAATTGGTAAAATCATGTGATTGATGAACCCTGTGATCAATGCCCCGGTAGCGGCCATCCACATCCATAAAAACATTGGGGTTCAGCATTGAATGATAAAGGGCTGTATAGAAAATCCTTTGTTGCTCATGACTCCGGCTGCTTATGTTGATTTTATTTAGCTGGGACTCCCATTTGGATTCAGCCTCCCTCTTTACTTTTTGGAAATCCCAATGGGGAATCTCTGCCTGCAGGTTTTTTTGAGCGCCTGCCATATCAACGGCAGAAATACCCACTTTCACTAACAACTCCTTATTTCCTGATAATGAAAAACGGAAATATGCTTTCAGATCACTTCCAGTTGATCTGCGTAAACCTGTGTTAATATTTGTACCTTCTTTTATGCCGGAGGAGGAAAAAGGTTGGGAAAATTCAGCCACGAAATAGACATATTGATCGCGGGCCCATCCCTTGGTCCTGCGTAATCCCCTTATTTTTCGGTCTCCGACAATTTCAATACTGGATGCAAGGATTGGATCCGAGGTGATGCCATTCTTCAAATCCACGATCACATAATTATTCGATTGATCAGGGAACACGTACCGGTGAAATCCGACCCTTAAGGTAGTGGTCAATTCAACCTTGATGCCATAATCCTTCAGGAAGACCTGATAATATCCCGGAGAAGCTTTTTCACTATTATGGCTAAAGTGGGATCGATACCCGGTTTGCGGAGATTTTTCATCGCCCGGCTCCATTACCAGGTTTCCTGCAATCGGCATGAAGCGGACATCGCCATAATCTCCGACTCCGGTACCGCTAAGATGAGTGTGGCTGAAACCAAGTATGGTTTTATCAGAATAGTGGTAGCCGGAGCAGGCATCCCAATTGTCTGTGCGTGTATCAGGACTTAGCTGTACCATACCAAAAGGGAGGGTGGCCCCGGGATAGGTATGACCATGCCCACCAGTACCGATAAAAGGATCAACCCTATGGATTATTTCTGCTTTCTTCTGGATATTGGCCGCAAATACACAGCAGCTTAATAAAATAATCCCTATTAATGGTCTCATTTAAGTCTCCGTGAAATTTTTTCTTTATTGTGCAAAATTGCCAGACGGATAATGGTCAATTAATATTTCTGCCAGTCCGGCTTATTCTGATAAACCCAGCGGTAATAAGCGGCTCTTTGCAGTTTGGCTGAAGCCGCTTCATCAACAATAATAATCGCCTTCTGGTGCATTTGCAGTACTGAAGCCGGAACCATCGATGTGATTGGACCCTCCACTGCATCAGCAACCGCCTGAGCTTTTTTATCACCAAATGCCAACATTACAATCATTCTACTTTCCATAATCGTACCTATGCCCATGGTGATAACATGGTTGGGTACTTTTTCATCTTCACTGAAGTAGCATCGATTATCCTCAACTGTCTGCTGGGTCAGAGTTTTAATCCTGGTCCTGGAGGATAATGAGGAAGTGGGTTCATTAAAGCCAATATGTCCATCTGTTCCGATACCCAGGATCTGTATGTCAATACCCCCCGCTGCCTGAATGGCAGCTTCATACTGCTTGCAAAAGGCTGCAACATCTGGCGCCAAACCATCCGGGATATGGACCCTGTATTCCGGAATATTAATATGGCTTAAAAAATTATGCCACATATAAGTATTGTATGAAGATGGGTGTGACGGCGATAATCCTAAATATTCATCAAGATTGAAGGTGGTGACATGGCTAAAATTGAGCCCCTCATGTTGGTGGAGTTTGGTCAACTCTTTATATAACATCAAAGGTGTTCCACCGGTGGCCAAACCCATGGTGCATTCCTGCCTGGCTCGAATAAAATTTCCAATGATACGGGCTCCCAGCGCACTGGCGCCGCTGGAATCCTTCTCAATGATAATTTCCATTACCCATCTCCTTTTGAAAATTGGATAAGACCTTTTTTTATTTTTTTTGCCACGTCATCACGAAATTGATTGATATGGGAAGTGATAAAATCAACCATATCAAGAGAATCGGACTGAATCAAAGGCGTTAAATCCATGGCATACCACAGCTTTTCAATTTCATCCACCGCATGTGACTGAAAAAAAGTGGCATTGCTCCTTGCCCGGCCGAGAACAGCCTGATCATACCTTTTGCCGCCGTTGATTTGCGATTTATAAATTTTTATCAGTTGCTCAGCCGCTATATCATCTTCCCTGACGTCCAGCAGAACCTTGGCTTCATCCTCAAGCCAATCCAGGCTCCTCCATACCTCACAACCATAGACCTTGTGCGGCCGACTTGTTATCTCCATCCGGCGAATGGCCAGGATACTGGCAACTGCCACTGCCACATGGGTGTCATGCTTGTCGGCCAGGTTATGCATATAGACAGTCTCCGGTTGGGTTTGATTTAAAAGAATCAGTAAATCCTCAAGCAGATCCCCAGATCGATCTCCCTTGATATCGTGACTGGTGTAACCGAGCTGGACCAGGAGGCTGTAATTACCGAGGAGAGCCGCTTGTTCCTGTTCTTTATGGCGCAGGTGGATAATCTCATCCCCTGAAGGGGTTGAAGAATTCTTAATTTGCGGACTCCCTTCCCCATTGGTACAAATAATCCCGGCAAATCCTTTTTGAGCATCAGCAAAACATGTTTTAATACCATGAAAAGCCATAATTTCCAGATCATCCTGATGGGCTCCTATGCCCAAATGGGTCACTCGATTCAGGGCACGGTCTATGGTCTCACCATCGGGAACAAAAGTTGTCGTAGCAGCACTTTCCAGTGTCAAGGGTGCCAAATCCAATATCTCCTTGCCCTCTATTATATCCTATTTAATGCTTAGTTATCAATGACTCTTCTAGCAAACAGGTAGTCCAGCCGCTGCAATTGCCTGGCCAAAACGACGATCTTTCTCTTCCGGAAGGTGGAAAATTATCTGCTCACTCATCTGAGGAAATTGCGTCTTGAGCATTTTGCGGGCATGGTGGACAATGATTTCTCCCCCGGCCCCGGATGTTACCCTACCCATCAATTGCAGATTATTAAAAGGGTAAAAGAGCCTGTATAGTGGCAGGGAGTAAGCGAGGTAAATGCCAATGGTTTTAAAAATTTCAATGGCCCTCTCCTTCCCCTGCTGAACCTCCTGCTGTACCAGTAGAAGCCGCTCAGGCAATCCCATCTCCTGTGAAAACTTGATGCCAGCCTTTAATGCCAGTTTATTGACAGCAACCTGTGAAAAATAGTGCATTCCCGCACCAAAATCACCCGTCCAATCATCCTGATCTAATGTTTTACCAACATTCACCGGCGTCAGAGACAATTCATTCAACGAACCGTTAATATTGCCTGCAGTATTCACATATCCAGTGGCTTGACTGGATCCCATGGCAATGCCCAACAATGCCCCTGTACCTAAATCATGTGCTCCTGCCAGGGCAGCCACATCCCCATCATTCAGGATACGAAAGGGCTTTTGCCACAGGCTTTTTATCCGACTGAACATATTGACAACATTACTCGAAAAATCATCAGGTGATACCCGACGAAACATACTGGCCAACCTTAATTCATTGTCAACAATAATGCCAGCCATACTGCCTCCAATAGCGTCAACCTGAGGAATATGGGCTTCTGCAAGTTTTAAAGCAGCAAGAATTTGCTTGTAATGATAGCGTGAGTCTGTATTAACTTTAGGATTCCAGGGAATTTCCTGGCCAAACACAAGTTTTTCACCCTCCAGAGCAACAACTTTAATGTCACTTGCTCCAATATCAAATCCAATCCGGTATCCGGAAAAATGTCCTCCAGCGCTGAAAGAATTTTCTGTTGACGGCGGTATATGGTCTGGAGCCGCAGACACAACCTGGAATTGTCTTTTATATATTCGCTCCATAAGAAGAACGTCCTGTGCACGGTTCCCTGCTGTGGAATAATCTTTCTTAAAGGTCCCTGCCAGCAAGTCTGATCCTCCAACGAAGAGCTTCCAACCTCCCATGGACCAGAGAAAAAACTTAAGCAAGCGTTCCACAACCCTGAGTGTGGTTCCACCAGCCACCCATTCCAACTCCTGATCAGGAGGGAGAATTTCGATTTCCAAACGGACAACCCGTCCATTTTCCGCTTCCAGGGCCAATACCAGGGGAATTTTCTTTTCTGTCCCCTGGACTAATTCACTATAGGCCAGCCAGGGGACAATGGTTGGGATAAAATCGGAATCCAGGGAGAGTGAACGGTAGTCCATCATCTAAAGTTTGGAGCAATAAGCATCCACCAGTTTATCCATCTTTTCCTGATGTGCCAAAACCTGTTGGACCAGTTTAAATTGGGTTCGGCATCGATGTAAATTATGATCAGAACGAAGAATTTTAAAATATTTGTCCCCCGCCAGAAAATCTGTTAAAAAACGTATGCCGATTATTTGGGTAACTACTTTTACCGCCAGAACCAGATTTTTAATCTCTCCCTTCACCAAAAATTCTCCGGTTGTCGCCAAGAATCCGCTGAGAATTGCTTCGAAACGATCCATTCTCAATTCAATTTTGTTTACATCCAATTCATCTTCTGCTTTAGAGCTTAGAGTGGTTCGGGCCAAATCACCAAAATCATAAAGGATTAACCCCGGCATAACTGTATCTAAATCTACCACACAAAGACCCTGGCCAGTAACATCATCGAGCATCACATTGTTTACCTTGGTATCATTATGAGTGATCCGTATTGGAACATCTCCATTCTCCACCAACCTGGGGAATTGATAGAAGAGATCCGCCTGCTGGTGAAGAAAATCAATTTCTGTTTTGGCCTGGCTGGCACGATTGAGTGAATCCTGGGCCAATGTTTGTTGAAAATGCTCCAGGCGGAGGATCCCGTTAATAAAATGGGGGATGGTTTTAAAGAGAGGTTTACCGGGTAAATCTCTCAACATATTAATGAAACTGCCAAAGGTTTTGGCTATTTCACATGCTTGATTATTTGAGTTTATAGTATCGTGCGTACTCGCACCACTTATATAAATATACGCTCGCCAATAATCTCCGATATTATCCTTTAGAAAACTGGTTCCATGTCGTGTAAAGATTGGGGTTAATACTCTTCTGGATATATCCTGACAGCCCTGATGCAAAAGTTTTTGTCTAATATGCCCGGTTACCCGCACCACATTGTCCATTAATTGCGGGGGGTTTTGAAACACAGATTTATTTATTCGTTGAAAGAGATAGGGTACCTTTTTCCCCTCTTGATTGAAATTCACAACAAAAGTATCATTGATATGCCCGCTGCCCAATGGTTGGAAATTGAATAAATCTCCAGGAATTTGGAACTCATTAATTATTTCCCTCATAGCAATTTCTCTAAAACAACCGCTGTGGATAGACACCATTGGCTACCAATTCCCGAATCTTTGCTACCACCCGCTGGCGATCCTGCTGGTAGGTGATACCAAACCACACATTATCCGTTGGTAAAATTTTCACCCGAATAATACCCGCTTTCACCAGGTAATCAATGACTGCAGGCAGATAAAATTCGCCGGCAGGATCATTGCCATTCAGTCGCAGAAACTCCTGGAACTGTTTCTTGAAAAAATCAAATATCTCTGGTTGGAAGCCCCAAAAATTCATGGAAACGATCTCATTCCCTGATAACCGGTGTACCCTTCCAGATCCATCTTTGAAACAAGCGCCTCCCGGCCGCTTTTCAATACCAGTATGTTCCTGTACCTCCTTTAAAAACATAGAATCGTTATGACGGCAAACCCCTCTTGAGACCTGGCCAAAATCTGACAGAGTATTGCCAAGGACATATCCCGCCATAGCATAACCGGTGGTTTCCGAAGCAGTGCTGCGTTTTAAATAGTTCAATATTAATCGGTAGACGTCGGGGCCGTAAAAGTCATCCGCATTAATCACAACAAAAGGCTCATTAATTACACGACTGGCTGACAGGACCGCATGACCCGTGCCCCAGGGTTTTTCCCTCTCTGCAGTTAAGGTAAATCCATCCAGGTGTTGATCCAACTCCTGGTATATATACTGTAATTCCGCCAGGTTTTTATATTTCTCAGCAAATTTTTTTTCAAAAGGAACGCCAATATCCTTGCGGATTACAAAAACGATCTTTTGACATCCGGCCTTCAGAGCATCATAGATCGAGTAGTCGATGATCATTTCACCGTGAGGCCCAACCGCATCGATCTGTTTCAAACCGCCGTATCGTTTACCCATACCGGCTGCCAGGATTAATAATGTGGGTTTTTTCATTGTCATCCGAGAAGTGAAATATTTAGATAACAAATTATTGACAAAAAGTCAAAGCAATCGGCTACCTGCAACTGCCAATTCGCTCATATAACCGCCAATTTTTGACATATTACCGTTAAAATCATATAATAAATACTTTTAAATTGAAAGATTGAATAAGGAGTCCCAAAATGGGAGCCGAAGAACTGGTAAAGACACTTCATCCCCTTGAAATAAAGGTGCTTAACAGCATTACTGATACTCCACTGACCATTGAAGAAATCAGTAGTCAACTTGGTCTGAATGAAGCCCAAATCCGCAGCGGCATCAACTGGCTGGAAGCTAAAAAACTGATAGACAAAAGTGGAAAAAATACCTTCACGAAATTTACTTTAACCGAAAAGGGCAAAGAATACTCGCAAAAGGAACTCCCAGAATTGGCAATTTATAAATATATTTCTGCTAACCCTGATTCCCAGATCAACCATCTGATGTCCAATTTGCAGGTGGACAAAAAAGACATTGGCTCTGCTTTCGGGTTCTTAAAAAAGAATAAAGCCCTGCGGCAAAACGATAAAGGAATTCTGGCGATTGCTGAAGGTTTTGATCTCCCATACTATACACAACTTTCATCATTGTTGGGGAAATTTTCACAGCTTGGCCAGATTTTAGCCCGGGACATGGATGAAGCGGATAGTCAAACTCTGACCAAAGCCCTTGACGTCCAGCTGCACAAACACTTCTTTAAAGCCAAGGAGAGCGACATATTTACATATATGCTCACTCCAGCCGGCCGGGAGCTCAAGGTAGTCTTGGAGAAGGAAAAAGTTACAGGTGAAGAAATCTCCCAGATGACTCCTGAGATCCTGAAAGAGAAAAGCTGGAAAGAAAAATCTTTCCGTCAATACAATATTCAGCTACCCGGACCCCATATCTTAATCGGGAAAAAACACCCATACCGTGAATTTCTTGATTTTCTTAAATACAAGTTTGTGGGGCTTGGTTTCTCGGAAATGAGGGGCTCCCTGGTTGAAACAGAATTCTGGAATATGGATGCCCTATTCATGCCTCAGACCCATCCTGCCAGAGATATCCATGACGGCTACTATATCAAGGATCCAACATCGGCACAACAAATTGAAGAACCATTTTTTTCCCGGGTTGCCAATACACATGAAAACGGCGGAAATACCGATTCCCGGGGCTGGGGTTATTCCTTCAGTAAAGAGAAGGCAAAACAATTAATATTGAGAAGCCAGGGGACTGTCCTGTCAGCTCGAACTCTGGCCAAGAAACCACACATCCCAGGCAGGTATTTTTCAATTGCTCGTTGCTTTCGTTATGATAAGGTAGATGCCACGCATCTGGCGGATTTTTTCCAGGTGGAGGGAATCGTTCTCAGCCAGGATGCCAACATTTCTACCCTTATGGGACTTCTTGAACTCTTTGCCAAAGAGATTGCCCTGGCCAAGGAAATAAAATTTACGCCCGGATATTTCCCCTTTACCGAACCATCGGTCGAAGTGCATATAAAACACCCCCAATTGGGATGGTATGAATTGGGCGGATCAGGAATATTTCGCCCGGAAGTAACTGAACCCCTGGGGATTACCGCCCCGGTACTGGCCTGGGGTCTGGGAGTGGATCGAATGGCAATGATGGCATTGAGATTCAATGATATCAGAGATCTTTTCTCAAGGGATCTCGATCTCATCCGCACCGCTCGGTTGGAGATGGAACATGCCTAAAATAGAAATACAAAAAGATGACCTCTTCTCTCTAATTGGTGAAACTCTGACCAACGATCAACTGGAAAGTGTGTTGGAAAGTGCCAAAGCAGAGTTGGATGATATCCAGGAGAATAGCTATAAAGTTGAACTCAATGACACCAACCGTCCGGACCTATGGTCCACATCAGGTATCGCCCGCCAAATTAATATGTACCGCAATGGTAAAACCTACAATTATGACTTCTTTGCTGATAAAAGTGACTTAAAAATTATTGTGGATGAGGAGCTGGAACATATTCGACCCTATATTGTCGGATTTGCGGTAAAAAATATCCGGGTGGATGAGCCACTGCTGCTGGAACTAATCCAGAACCAGGAAAAATTTTGCCAGAATTTTGGACACAAACGACGAGATATTGCCATTGGTATTTACAAGTTGGACACGATAGATTTTCCCATTCAGTACAAGGCAGTAAAACCAGAGGAGATATCCTTTGCCCCGTTGGGAGAAGAGCGTGATCTTAACTTAAGAGAAATCCTGGAAATTCACCCAAAGGGCATTGAATTCGGCCACATAGTCAAGGATTATGATAAATATCCCATCATCCTGGATAAAAATTCCAACGTTCTCTCCTTCCCTCCCATCATCAACAGCCGCATGATCGGTGAGGTTGAAATTGGAGACAGTGAATTATTTGTTGAGCTCACCGGATTTGCCCTTACAAATATGTTGTTAGTTGCCAATATCATGGCCTGCGACATGGCCGACCGGGGTGCAGATATTATTCCGGTAGAAAACATACATCCCTTTTCAACCCCACATGGGAATTCTTTTATTGTACCTTTTAACTTTAAAAATACCATCTCATTTAACTTGAGTGAACTTTACAAAATGGCCGGTTATAAGCCGGAAGAAATAGAGATAGAAAAAAACCTGACAAAAATGGGATTCAATGGCATCAGTCAAAACCAGGAAACTCTCCAGGTTTCCATCCCTCCATACCGTAACGATATTATGCATGCGGTGGACGTGATCGAGGATTTTATAATTGGAAAGGGTTTAAACAATTTTGACATAGAGATGCCCAGTGAGTTTACTCCTGGAACCCTGTCCAATCTGGAATTGTTTGCCGATAAAATCCGCAACCTGGCCATTGGCACCGGGTTTCAGGAAGTAATAAGTAATATTTTGACATCAAAAGACAAAATATTTACTAAAATGAATCTCTCTGAAGGAGATGCAGTGGAGATTTCCAATCCCATGACCGAATCTCACAATGTATTGCAGAATTCCTTGATCCCCTCTCTGCTGGAAATCGAAACCACCAGCGCCAAATCCGACTACCCGCACCGCATCTTTGAGGTTGGAGAGGTGGCCCTCAAAAACAAAAACAGCAATCATGGCAGTGACACCTATTTATATTTGGGTTTGCTCGATGCACAGCCAAAATCTAATTTTTCGGATATGCGCAGTTATATAGACAACCTCCTTTACTATGCCGGTGTAGAGAATTTTAAACTCGAAGAAATTGACATCCCCTACCTGCTGAAGGGCCGGTCAGGACAAATTGTTTTTCAAGATAAAATTATCGGTTATTTGGGAGAAATTAACCCCGAGATATTGGAGAAATGGGATATTCTGATGCCATGCACAACAGGAGAGCTTTACCTGGATACAATACTGTCCATAATCAGTAGTAAGACGAGACCATAATAAAATGAAAAATCAAAAACAAAAACGGGTTTTTTCCGGCATTCAGCCCACGGGTGATATTCATATTGGCAATTATCTGGGTGCTATTCAGAATTGGGTTTCTCTGCTGGATAAGCATGAGTGCATTTATTGTATCGTCGATTACCATGCCATGACCATAGATTATAAAACTGAGAGTATGGCCTCAAATATCCGCAATGCCCTTCTCGATAGCATCAGTCTTGGCCTGGATCCTGAAAAATGTATCCTTTTCGTTCAATCCGATGTGCCTGAGGTCACCGAATTAACCTGGATCCTGAACACAGTAACTCCTATGGGTGATTTAAGCCGCATGACCCAATTCAAGGAGAAGTCTGTTCGCAATCAGGAAAATGTTAATGCGGGGCTCTTTACTTACCCTGTGTTGCAAACCGCTGATATCATTCTGTATAAAGCGACCCATGTCCCGGTGGGAGAAGACCAGGTGCAGCATATCGAATTGGCCAGGGAAATCGTACGAGATTACAATCGACGTTATGGGGATGTCTTTCCTGAACCACAAGCATTGTTAACTGAGGCCAAACGTATTATAGGCCTGAATGGCAAGGACAAAATGTCCAAATCACTGAATAATTATATCTCCCTCAATGAAACCCAGAAGAGTCTGAATCAGAAGGTAATGAGTGCGGTAACCGATGAAAACCGCAAGAGACGCCACGACCCTGGTAATCCTGATATATGCAATGTAATGCGCTGGCACGAATTTTTCCCGGGGAATGATAATCTTCAGGCCATTGACAAAGGATGCCGGGACGCCAGCATCGGATGCGTGGAACACAAGCGCATGGTGATTGAACGATTGTGGGAGTTTCTCGATCTTTTTCAACAGACGAGAAACAATTTGGCCAATCAACCGGATTACGTTGAAGATGTGTTGGCCACAGGCGCCAGCCGGGCACGGGAAATCGCCCGTAATGTAATCGCTGAAGTCCGACAATCCTGCGGCCTACGCTCAAAACCTATTTGATCTTAGATCTATGTAACTCCCATTTTTCATTTTCATTTTCCACCAATTGGTATAAATTCCCCTGTTGAACAAGAACAGGGTAGGGTTTTAGGTCAGTTTCATAGCGGATGGGAATATGCAGTTTTTTCACGAACTTGCCAGAAATGGAATAGGTATAAAACTCATTACCATCTTTCAGCTGCTTCCAGGTCATCACATAAATAGTCTCATCATCAACAAAAAAATCGGCAATCACTG
>CBFDCH010000020.1:0-11287 GCA_965603235.1 uncultured bacterium
AGCACAAAATGGTTTGATTTAAAAATCCTCAACTCGCTCGCGTTTCCAAGGAACGTCTCGCTCGCTCAGACAGCCGGATTTTTTCCCTCTAACGGGGAACAATCACCATTTTGTTCAACATCATAAGCTACGTTCAAATGATAAAATTCATCCGTGCTGGCAAACGAGATTTTATTAAATGTGTGGTGGGACTATTATCGTTTGTCCAGGTTGGTGAGGCCGTGTTTTTGGGCCAGGTCGATTGCGGTGCGGAATTCCTGCATGGTGAGGCTGCGGGCCAGCTCCGGGTGGTTGCTGGCCTGATAACAGGGGCGGTATTGGGGCATGATGTTTAGATAGGTATTGGGATCCAGTTCTTCCGCCACGAATCTAACCAATTCCTCTGTCCCGGCCAGATTGTTGGGCAGGACCAGGTGGCGAATCATCAATCCGCGCACAGCGACATCATTTTCATCGGTGTTCAATACACCCACCTGGCGGTGCATCTCGATCAATCCCTCTTTTGCCACCCGGGGATAGTCATTCACCCCTTGAGAAAATTTGCTGGCAATGGCTTCATCAGCATACTTGAAATCGGGGAGATAGATATCTACCACGCCGTCCAGTAATTTCAGCATCTCAATGTTGTCATAACCTCCGGTGTTGTACACAATAGGTACTCCCAATCCTTTTTCCGCAGCCAGCTGGGTGGCTGCCGCAATGTTTGGTAAATAGTGGGTGGGAGTCACAAAATTGATATTGTGACAGCCGATTTTCTGCATACGGAGCATCAACCCGGCCAGTTGTTGATCGCTTATCTCATCCCCCTCCGCCCTATGGGATATGTCCCAGTTCTGGCAGTAGAGGCAGAGGAGGTTACAGTGGCTCAAGAAAATAGTGCCAGATCCATACCGTCCCACCAGAGGGCGTTCCTCGCCCATGTGAGGATGGGCTGAGCTGATCTTTACCCGGCTGCCCGCACCGCACACTCCGGTCTCTCCCTTGTTGCGGTTTACACCGCACTTCCGGGGGCATAATTCACAGCTTTCGTATTGTTGGTAGAGTTTTTCAGCGATTTTTTTAATTTTTCCTCTTTCGAGCAGTTTCAAATACGAGGGATAGCCCATATTATTATAATATTTAGATAATTTTTGAATTCAATATAAAAATACCCTAACTTTTTCTTTATTGCCGGTTCAAAAAGAGTTGTTAATTATTTATAATAAAACTATGGAGTGTGAAAAATGACAAAAGAATTGATAGAAATTATGGCAGCCTGGGATAATACACCCTATCCTGAAATTCTTCGTTCTCTGTCGGAGATTGATGTCCCCCTTAAGGGTGTGCGGGGCTGGCTGTTTCAGGGGGAAAACCATCAACTGGTGTTTTTGGATATTGAACCGATCGGGGAAATTCCGGAACACAGCCATGGGGAACAATGGGGTTTTGTTATCTCCGGGGAAATGGATTTAACCATTGGCGGCAAAACCCAGCGACGCAAGCCTGGCGATTGGTACCACATCCCGGCCGGTGTGCCCCATTCGGCCAAATGTATAACCCGTGTTGCTGCCATCGACTTTTTCGCCGACAAAGACCGCTACAGTCCCAAATCATAATCCCAGCCCCACCCTCGTTTCACACTGGCAAATATATATTTATTGATATATAATTTTTTTGTTATTTAAAGGAGGGAGAATGAGTAAAAAGAAACCAAAGGAAGGGGAGAAGATTCCCTATGTGTTGAATTGTGTAAAATCAGCAGCTCCGGAGGATGATTGGACTTTTGCCGATGCAGTAAATGCAGGCCTGGTGGACGAGGCTGATGACCTGCCCCAAAGTGTGGATATACGCAAGAGCTGGTGGAAGGTGCGGGATCAAAAAAATACCGGCGCCTGTGTGGGCTTTGCCACTGCAGACGGGGTGTTAAAATGGCACTATGTACAAAAAGGATTGATTGATGAAAAGGACGACACCTCGCCGCGCTTTATCTGGATGGCCAACAAGGAGATGGATGAGATAAATTCTTACCCCACCACTTTTTTGGAACAAGCGGGCACCCAGACCAAGATTGCCTTAAAGATTGCCAGAAAGTACGGGTGTGTGCTGGAGAAGGTGCTGCCCATGAGCGGCAAACTTTCACCTCTGGAACCCCAGGTCTTTTATATTAAGGCCGCCCGATTGCGAATTGCCAGCTACCACAACATTCCCTATGATGTAAATACCTGGCGCAAATGGCTGGCCCAGCAGGGTCCCATTTTAACCCGCCTGGATGTGGAAAATACCTGGATGAGGGCCACCAATACCCACGGCCATTTACGCAGCTATGATCCAGACTCGGTTCATGGAGGTCATGCTGTGGCAGTGGTGGGCTATACCCAGGACTACTTTATCATCCGCAATAGCTGGGGCACAGGATGGGGATCTGAAGGTTTTGCCTTTGCGTCACTCGATTATGCAGACGAAGCCTTTTGGGAGGGCTATGGCGTTATTCTATAGTACAGGTTTAACCAAATCCCTCACTGGTGCTTGAGGATCACATCACCGTCAGAGGTGGTGATATGAATTGTGGAGGATGTTTGGCCCCGGACAGCCGAGAGGCGGTTCTTTTTACTTAGGGAGACTGAATCAAATTTCATATCCCGGGCCCGGATGTCGCCGTCGCCGGTTTTGATTTCCAGATTCAAGGCTATTGCCAAAGGCAATGTCAATTGAATATCACCGTCACTGCTGCTGAAACGCCAGTCCTCTTTTAAAACACTTCCCGGATGGAGCATAAAGCGGCCGTTACCATCCGTGGTTCTGCATTTCATGCCGGTGAAAGCGCCGCTGGCCCTGATGTTACCATCCGTGGTTTTTACTTCCAAACCGCCCCTTCCTTCATATACCTCCACGTCACCGTCAGTGGTGCGAATGGATAGGGAGCCATCATACTTGGCAATGTTAAAATTGCCGTCCGTGGTTTGCATTTGTATGGTGCCCGAGAGGTTGTCGCCCTTGATATTACCATCCGTGCTACGGATTTGAATAGTCCCTTCCAACTGGCTCACCTTTACATTACCGTCAGTGGATTTTATGTGGATGTCACCCTTGACCGCTTCAGCGTGAATATTGCCGTCTGTGGTTTTGAGCCATAAGTCACAATCCCTCGGTACTGTCAATTTGGATTCCACCCTGACATGACGGTCCATATTCCAGGAGAAGAGCTTGCGGGGATAGTATACCTCCACTTTCAGGCGATTGTCATTAAAGTCAATCTCCGGACGAATCTGGTCAAAATACTTTCTTACCTTTTTGGATTTTTTTCCTTTAATCTCTTTTTTAAAGTTAAGAACGATTTCATCTTTCTGATGACTGGTCACCCAAATGTGGCCGTCCACGTCCTTAAAATCAAGAACTACCTTCTTGCCCTTTGCCAGGGGGAAGGTCTTATCAACATTTTCATCTGTGCCTGCATATGCAGCCATAACCAGGAACAGGATAAGAATTAAAAATAAAATTTTCTTCATAGGTTACCCCCAAATTTGTTTTCATAATATAAAACGTAAAGAACCGAAATCGGTTCCATAAAAAGTGATTATTTATCGGAAAAATTTGAGATTTTATTTGCAGTGATGTATTTAGTTAGTAAATGAAAAATATGGATTCCTTAAAACACATCAAAGTCGAATCTAAATACAACTAACCTTCGTATATATTTACAGAACCTGTTGGTCCGGCCTGTGTGCCGGATCCGGGGGAATTGACATGTACAAGGTAGATTTTGACATGGTTGAATGGCAATCGCCCATGACGGGAGTCAGGCATAAAAAATTATGCCAAAACAATCGTTGCTTAAGGCTAGTGGAATATTCGGCTGAGATGCCTCCCCACTGGTGTGAGCGGGGGCATATTGGTTATCTGCTGCAAGGGGAGATAGAAATCGAATATGAAAGCGGCAAGCATCTCTACCGTGAGGGTGACGGTATTTTTATTCCCAGCGGCAGCGATCACAAACACCGCGCCATAATCCATTCAGCCGTGGCCAAAATCATCTTTGTCGAAGAAACCTGATACTTGAATTTCACCCACCCATTACCAGCCATTTTTGCAGGTCCGTTCCGTATAACTAATCGGAAAATTTGTGCCTGATATCGGTGGTTATTCCGGAAAACGAAAGGCATCGACCGACTGCAACGACTTGATTTGTAAACCGTAATATTATAGGATATATGATGCATAATCACTTGTTTTTAAACGTCATTCCCACTCATGAAAACTCATTTTCAGAACAGGTAAATGATTGTCTGACACAATTGGACCGCTTCTTGAGTTCCAATCAAATCGACCGTAGTCAGATTCTGAAACAATCTTTTTTTTTAAAATCCTCCACCAATGGGGAATTCACAAAAAAAAAACAACAGCTCCTGGATATTCTTAACGCTTCCTTTGACGATTTGCTTCCCACCACCGGTGTGATCGGCCAGATACCCGAGAATAACCACCACCTGGCCCTTAACGCGATTATCAAAAATCCCCGGTCAAATGGAGAAGTTTCCAGGGGGACCCTTAACGGATTCACCTATTCTGTGGTGAAAAACAAGGATTACAAAGAGGTATTTGTCTCTGCCCTGACCAAAGAACTGGACACCGGTGCTTCATTGACTGCAGCGGAAATGAAAAGCCATAGCGATTTTGCCTTTAAACACATGGAAGAGATTCTTGCCAAAGAGGATTTGGGCTTTGCAGATGTGGTCCGTCAATGGAACTATATGGAGGGTATCGGTGGCGTACACACAACACCAGACGGGATCAAGCAGAATTATCAAATATTTAATGATGTTCGTTCTCGTTTTTATGAAAAAGCCAGTTTTAAAAACGGCTACCCGTCTGCTACCGGCATCGGTATGAACGTGGGTGGCGTGGTGATTGAGTTTATTGCCATGTCTCCAGCGGAAAACCTGCGCATTGCCCCCATATCAAATCCCGATCAGATTGATGCCCACAACTATTCCCAAAAAGTGCTTATCGGCCAAAAGGCTGAGGAATTTTCTCAAAAAACCACGCCGAAATTTGAGCGGGCCAAACTGGTGCAGGGGAACGACTCCTGTATGATTTTTATTTCCGGAACAGCCGCCATCAAGGGAGAAGCGGGGATTTCCCAGGATAATGTGGTCAAACAAACTGAAATCACCATCGATAATATCCAAAGATTGATAGCTGCTGAAAATCTGCAACAAAAGGGAATCTGTTCGCAAGCCAGGGTTGCACAGCTATCCTTCTTAAGGATCTATGTGAAGCATAAAAAAGACATTGAGTCTGTAAGAGAAGTGACAAATAAATATTTCCAAGGTGTTCCCAGCCTCTTTCTCGTGGCCGATATTTGCCGGAATGATTTACTTGTGGAATTGGAAGGCGTTGTGCCGGTAGATTGCATAAAGTAAAATTTTTAAAGGAGGTACAAATGAAAAAATCCAAGATATGGTTCTCTATTTTACCAGGCCTTGGCCTCATTTTGTTGGCCATTGTGTTTGTAAATACCGATCTCCTTTTTTCGAAAAATAGAGTCAGAGCATCCTCAAGACTGGGTGACGAATCGAATATAACCGTTTATAAAACGGATTTCTACAAAAAAAATCCTTCATATCAGCAAGATATAGTGGTCAAATTGACTCGATTATTGAGGGCCCGGGACCAAAAAAAGCAGTCCCTGCCCACTGGTTCCCTAACCATCGATTACCCGATGGCAGGTTCAATATTTCCCCCTGATATGATAGCCCCCACCTTCTTGTTTCATGAAAAGAATAAAGCCGCAACCAGCTGGTTGGTGAAGGTTTTGCTTCCTGCCGGGGAAAAATCCGTTTATGTATTGGCGGATGGCAGAAAAGAGAAGCCCCGGCTTGATCCTGAGACTCAATCGGTTACCAACACCTATAAAGAGAGCCTGTATCAGGCCACTGCCAAAGCCTGGACCCCGGACCCTGATACCTGGAAACTGATCCGGGCCAGTAAAAAAGATAATGTAACCATTGTTTTCTTCGGTACCAATTATGATGTAAAGAGCAATACCCATGCCGGTCAACTTAAACTATTATCCAAACAGAGTGTAAATATACGCATATCTGAAGATAGGGTGGGTGCGCCCATATTCTATCGGGATGTGCCATTAATGCCAAGGCGAAATTTGTCCGGGGTCATAAGCCCGTTGGATAAAAAGTTGATCCCCCTTATTCAATGGCGGCTACGGGACCTGGCAAAATCTGAAAGCTGGGTGGTGTTGAAATCAATGCCGACCTGTGGCAATTGCCACTCCTTTTCAGCCAATGGCCGCTGGCTAGGCATGGATATGGATGGCCCAGCCGGTGACAAAGGGGCTTACGCCCTGGCTCCTACCAAAAAGAAGATGGTTATAAAAAATGAAAATGTCTTCTCCTGGAACAAATACAATAAGGAGAAAGTCACCTATGGACTTTTCTCCCGGGTTTCACCGGATGGCAGGTATGTGGTATCGGCTGTTGATGAGTCGGTGTATGTGGCCAATTACCTCGATTTTCGATTTCTGCAGACTTTTTTCCCAACCAAGGGAATTCTTGCTGTTTACGACCGTGAAAAGAGGGCAATCAAACCTTTACCAGGGGCCGATGATGCCAATTACATCCAAGGCAATCCTGTCTGGAGTCCGGATGGCAAAACAATTGTCTTCATCCGGGCCAAAGCCATCACATCTTTCCCTCCGGGACGGCCTCCAGCAAAAGAGGCCAATGATCCCAATGAAACCCAAATTAAATATGACCTCTATTCGATCCCCTTTAACAATGGCAGGGGGGGGCAAGCTGTGTCCTTGAAAGGCGCATCCAACAACGGAATGAGCAACTCTTTTGCCAAGTTTTCACCTGATGGCAAGTGGATCGTATATGTGCAGGCAAAAAACGGGCTGTTGATGAGGCCTGACAGCAAACTTTTTATTATCCCCGCCAAGGGAGGCAATCCCAGACGTTTGTCATGCAACCTGCCAACCATGAACTCCTGGCATAGCTGGTCGCCCAATAGCCGTTGGTTGGTCTTTTCCTCCAAAGCAAACAAGCCTTTTACGGAAATGTTCCTGACCCATATCGATGCACAGGGCAATGCCACGCCGGCTATTCTGGTGCCCAATTCCACCGCCTATAACCGGGCGGTAAACATTCCGGAATTTGTTAATATTCCCGGTAATGGCATTGAGGAAATCCAGGTCCCGGCCGTCAATTACCGTCTGTTCCTGGACAAGGGGAAGGAATATCTGGCTCAAAAAAATTATAATGATGCGTTAAAAGAGCTGCAGAAGTCCCTGGAGGAAAAACCGGACTATCCTATCACCCTGATTGATATCGGTCTGATCTACAGGGAGCAGGGAGAATTGGATAAGGCCATTAAATATTTCAAGCAGGCCTTGGCCATTGATAAAACCAATGTCCAGAGTTACTTGAAACTGGGGAATGCCTATCTGATGAAAAAAGATCCCCGCCAGGCCATTGAAAACTTCAGGATTGCCCTGAAAATTAATCCCATGAATCATGATATCCACTATTCCATAGGCAATGCTCTGAATATGCTGAAAAAACCGCAGGATGCCATCCGCTTTTTTAAAAATGCCCTGCGAATCGATCCTGATAATGCCCATGTCCATTATGTGCTGGGCAATTCTTATAATATGCTGAAGCAGAACGAGGAAGCTGTGGCCAGCTATGAGAAATCACTCTCAATTGATTCTAATATTCTGAATGCCCGCTACAACCTGGGTGTTACCCTTAGTAAATTGGGGCGATTTAATATCGCCGTTGGTCACTTTAGACAATATGTTGAGAAAAAGACCAGGGATGCCGTAGCCAGGCAGATGTATGCCATTGCTTTGAATCGAATCGGTGATACTCCCGGTGCCATCAAGCAGTATGAAGCTACCCTCGCCCTCAATCCCAAAGACCTGCTCTCAGTAAACAACCTGGCCTGGATCCTTTCAACCGCTCCGGAAGCCAAACTCCGCGACGGCGCTAGGGCGCTGGAAATGGCGAAAAAATTGTGCCGGATCACCAATTTCTCTGTTGACAATGCCCTGGATACCCTGGCGGTCGCTTACGCTGAGAACGGACTGTTCAAAGAAGCGGTAAAATATGCAAAAATGGTACTGGAAAAAACAAATCCCTCAGATCCCAAGTATAAAGTAAGAACCCGGTTATTGGATTTATACACCAATGGCAAGGCTTTTCCTCTGGGCAGGGAATAATGGCCTGGCTGCCAAAATTGGATTAAAGGAAATTACAATTTTACCCGAGCTTAATCCAGGTTTTCCATGAGTTTTTTAATCTGATTGACTTTCTCGGCCAATTGTGAGAAAGCCGGCAGGTTGATCTGTTGTTTTTGATCACTGATGGCATTGTCCGGATCAGGGTGCACTTCGATCATGATACCATCAGCGCCCACTGTCACAGCTGCCATACTCATTGGTTCAATGAGATCGGATCTGCCGGTGCCATGAGAAGGATCTACAATAACCGGCAAGTGGGACGTTTTTTTAGTATGGGGGATGATACTCAGATCCAATGTATTTCGGGTGCATGTTTCAAAAGTACGGATACCCCGCTCGCATAAAATAACATTTGGATTCCCTTCCGACAAGATGTATTCAGCACTATTCATCCACTCCCAAAAGGTGCTGTTCATTCCCCGTTTTAACAGCACCGGTTTTGAGATTTTACCCAACTCCTTGAGCAGCATATAATTTTTCATATTGCGGGAACCGATTTGTAACACATCCACATGTTCCATTAACATGTCAATATGCCTGGGATCCATCACCTCCGAAACCACTGGGAGTCCCGTTTCCTCCCTGACGGTCTTAAGAATTTTTAATCCCTCTTCTCCCAATCCCTGGAAACTGTATGGCGATGTGCGGGGCTTAAATGCACCGCCGCGCAAAAGGTGAGCGCCAGCTTTTTTAACATTACGGGCAACTTCAAGCATTTGTTCGAGGCTCTCAATGGCGCAGGGTCCGGCGATAATAGTCAGGCCTTTGCCAATCAAAACACCACCGACTTCTATCACACTGTACTGGTTTTTATTGTAGGCCAGGGTAATTAGCTCAAGTTTGCTCATAGTGTCAGCTCATCAACAATTATATGACAAATATCTGCTTGATTCATTTCAAAATCTATACGATATTTTATCACAAAGTGTTTCCCAGGTCACCTCCGACTTGACAATGGCGGCGGGATAAATTAAAAAGGGTGTAATGGTTTCAACAGAAGATAAACATCAGAGTCTGCGGGAGAAGATTCAGTTTTATTTGATTGACTGCAAATCCCCGACCGGCAAGTTGATCGATGTTTCCATCATCTTTTTGAATGTGCTGGTGTGTGCCATCTTTGTGGTTGATACCTATCCCATTTCATTGCCGCTAAAAAAGGGCATATGGATCGTTGAAATTATTATTATGGTCTTTTTTATTGTGGAATACGGGGCCCGTTTGTACGGGGCAAGAAAGCGTATCCGCCACATATTTAATATTTACAGTATTATTGACCTGGCTGCCATTCTCCCCTTTTTTGTCATGTTTATCGCCCCCGAATCACCTCTGGAAATCGGTTTTATAAGGATTATCCGTGTGTTTCGCATCTTCCGTTTCTTCCGCTTCACCGCAGACCCCCACTTTTTCTTCGGCAATATTTCTGTTTATGTGTTAAGGGTCATTCAGCTGCTCACCACCCTGTTCACCATCTTTTTTGTCTCCACCGGACTCTTCTGGTTTGTGGAACATGTGGGCAATCCGCAGGTGAATACTTTTGGAGATGCCTTTTACTTTACGGTGGTGGCCCTAACCACTGTTGGCTTTGGCGATATCACCCCGGTCTCAATTGGCGGTAAATGGGTCACGGTCATTATGATTTTGTCGGGCATTATTTTGATCCCCTGGCAGGTAGGAAAGATTGTTCGAGAGTGGGTTCGTTATTCTCAAAAAAAAATGGTGGTATGCTCCAGCTGTGGACTAAAGTACCATGATCAGGATGCCTCGCACTGCAAGTCGTGCGGCCAGGTTATTTTTCAGGAGTACGACGGCTTTTAAATTTTTTCTTTTTTCTTTTGCCGGATTTTTCACCCCGGGGGGAGAGGGAATGTTTTTTTACATCCTCATGGGGAGCAGCAATCTTGATAGATGCGCCTCTCCCGACAACCTTGTCAAAGGATTGGAGTATCTTATCGGTATATTTTTTTTCCACTTCAACAAAAGAAAAAGAACTGAATATCTCGATTCTGCCGATATCCACTTGACGGTCTCCGGTGACATCAATCATCATGCCGATCAAAGTCTGGGGGGTGACGTTCTTCTTTTTTCCAATTCTGACAAAAAAACGGGTAACATCGGATTTTTTTAATCCTTTTGACCGTCTTTTCTTGTCCTCTTGTTTTAGGGGTATGTTCAGGTCCTCTGCATCCCTGTAGTAGGATAAAAACCGGTTAAATTCAAGGGCCACAAACTGCTTGATTAGCTGTTCTTTGCTCAACCATTCAAGTTTTTTGTATATGACGGTCAGAAATGGATCGATTTGGGTGTCTTCCACCTCGACCCGCTCCATTTTGTTAATCAGGTTGAAAAGCTGTTTTTCACAGATGGCCTGGCCATTGGGGATGGGAGCGTGGTCAAATTTTTTATTGATCAGTTTTTCGATCTGCTTTATCTTATTTTGTTCTTTTTGATGAATGATGACAATGGATACGCCCCTCTTGCCGGCTCGTCCGGTACGGCCGCTGCGGTGGGTGTATACCATCAGTTCATCGGGAAGGTTGTAGTTGATCACGTGGCTTAAATCATCCACATCCAGGCCCCGGGCTGCCACATCAGTTGCCACCAGGATTTGCAGGGTTTTTTGCCGGAACCGCTGCATTACATAATCCCGTTGGGCCTGGGAAAGGTCGCCATGCAGTGCATCGGCGTTGTAACCGTCCTGTATGAGACGATCCGCCACCTCTTTTGTTTCAATACGGGTGCGGCAAAATACGATACCGTAAATATCAGGATTATGGTCTACAATCCTTTTGAGAGCCATGTAGCGGTGTTTGGCCTGTACCATATAGTACAAATGGGAGACATTCTTGGCACCTACATTTCGTTGACCGATGGTTATTTCAATAGCTTCTTTCATATGGTTGCCGGCCAATTCAACCACACCCCGCGGCATGGTGGCTGAAAAGAGGTAAGTATGTTTGTTGTCCGGTGTTCTTTCCAGAATTGCGGTAAGTTCCTCTTTAAAACCCATATTCAACATCTCGTCAGCCTCGTCCAGTACCAGGGAATCAATGG
>CBFDCH010000021.1:0-11260 GCA_965603235.1 uncultured bacterium
TCCGAGCATTCCGGGTTGGCAGCACACAGTCAAATAAATCAACCCCCACCTCCACAGCTTGCAGGATCTCCTCTGGAGTACCCGAGCCCATTAAATACCTCGGCTTAGCGGTGGGCATACGCGGCAGGATAAAATTCATAATCTTTGAAAAATCTTCCCCTTTCTCCCCAACACTCAACCCCCCGACAGCATACCCGTCAAATTCCATAGCACTCAAGCCCTCCAGGGATTCTTGACGGAAATCTGCGAATAGTCCACCCTGAACAATAGCAAACTGAAAATTTTCAGTTGGGGTCTTTAAAAAATGGCTCCTGGCCCGTTTGGCCCAAAGGTGGGTGAGTTTCATGGCCTGCTGATCCTCTTCCTTGGACGCCGGATATGGAGCAAAGGTGTCCAATACCATTTGCACGTCAGAATCAAGGGTGTTTTGAATGTCCACAACATCCTCAGGTGTTAGAAAAAATTTACTGCCATCCAGATGAGACTTGAAATCCACCCCCTTTTCACTTACCCGGGCGCTATCCTTTATGGAAAAAATTTGAAATCCCCCACTATCAGTTAAAATCGGCCTGTCCCAGGAAATGAATCGATGCAGAGAACCAAATTGTTTAATCACATCCATACCTGGACGAAGAAACAGATGGTAGGTGTTGGCAAGAATTATCTGAGCCTGCACCTCAAACAATTCTTTTTTTATTAATCCCTTAATAGCACCTCCCGTGCCAACTGCCATAAAATTGGGCGTATCTACATCCCCTCTCTTCGTGGAGATTCTGCCAACTCGAGCCAGGGAGTTTTTATCAGATCCAATTATTTTAAAAAACATTTTATCTCCTTGGTAAGCCGGTCTGCCACATGTTTGCGGCCCTGCCAGGTCAGATGTTCATTCACCACAGGACGTCTCCAGGCAAAATTTACCGCTTTCAGGTCTCTGGAACAATCAATCACTGTTGCTCTCATCTCTGCCAGAATCTGCTTTACAGATTGGATGTTTTGCATGATGTTGCGGCTGAATTGGTTTGGATAAAAATGTTCTCCGGTCATATAATCAACGGGAGTGATGTAGAATATCGGTTTAATCTGCCGTTTCGACAGGTGGGCTGCAATTTTCTTTAAGGATAAAATCTTGGGGTGTTCGGACGACAAACCGTACATGTAATGAACCAAAAGGACGTCAGCGACAGCCTGGTTGGCATATTCACGCCATTTTTGTTTGGAGGGGAACTCCCGTTTGCGACGAATCCGAAAATCTTTGATAACTCCAACCTGTTTCTGAACGAGATAAACAGGGATTTTTAAATATTGACGCTCATTAATCCTATTAAAATTAAACTTAAAAACAGCAAGCGGCCTGTAAAACCAAAATAGAAATCCTCTTCTAAGAATAACTCTTTCCATTCCAAATTGAAAAGAAGGCTTATTGTGCCAGTTTGGCGCAAAAGAACGCATGTTTATTGGAATTATCACAACTGAAGGGACCTGTTCCTGCCTGCTCATGAATCGGCAAAACTCTTTAAAGAGATCCGCATGGTAGGCGGGGTGCGCCACGGTTCCCAATCTTAGAGGAGCTATATTATCACTTACCATCGTGGAAATAGATCGCCTGTCCGCCTCACCGGCCGGAGAAAAATCATTGGTGCTGTCACCAAAAAAGATGACATCCCTTCCCTCTGCGATATACTTTTTCAATTGCACCAATCGGGTGAAATCCCTTTCCATGGATGGCATTAACCAAATCAGGCTCAGCAAAACCTGCAAAAGCATCACGGTGAAGCCCAAAACAGCCAGTTTGCCTAAAAACCTTTTCATTGCGTCACTCATTTTTTAAGAAACCAACCACTTCCTTGGCAACCTGGCGAGGGGGAGTCTCAATCCCATCCCTGGATCTCACCTCCGCTCCCTCCAGTGTGGCAGGAGAGACCATGTGAAATCTAATATCCGGGTATTTTGCGGCCAGGGATTTGTTCAATAGTATCAGGGAATGCTTGGCCATAGCATAGGTCAAAATTCTCCGGTAGGGTTTTATCTCCTCAACCCCGGCAAATCCCATCCAAACCACCACCTCCAGCGCAGCAGAGTCAAGAAAAAAAAGGGTAATTTCAAAAGCGGACACCACATTATGATAAAAGTCATGTTGCAGATCTTCAGCTTGCAACTCGCCAACAGGCTTCTCTGTTATCGGACCATAATTGTTTATTAAAAAGTGGCAGTTCGATAACTCAGTTTGGTGTGACTTTAAAAAATGCCTGATCCCCGCCAGGGTGGAAAAATCGCCTTGAAGCCATTGACAACCCTGATGGTTTTTACCTGGATTTGTATGGTAATGAGCCAAAACGGAAAACCGCTGTTGCAAACACTCTTCAACAAGCGCCCTTCCCAATAGACCCGAAGCCCCGGTTATGCAGACACATGGGCGAGGATCAACCATCCATCAACCTCTCCTGGCCTTGAACAATTTCAGAGAATTCTCCATCAACATGGCCACCGTCATAATCCCAACTCCTCCGGGGACAGGTGTGTAAAAAGAGGATTTTTCCCAGGCACGATAATCTATGTCCCCAACAATCGCATACCCCTTTTTATCAAAACGCTTTTTATGGGATTCATTGCCAAATCTTAATATATCTTCCTCTCTATCCAGATAATTGGTACCCACATCAATCAAGATTGCACCTTTTTTAATCATAGAAGCATCTATGACCCCCGGCTTGCCGGCAGCTGCCACCACCATGTCTGAACGAAGAATGATATCTGCCATATCCTTTGTCCTTGTATGGCAAATGGTAACTGTGGCATGACGATTGGTCAGCATGGCAGCAAGTGGCTTGCCCACAATAAAACTGCGACCCACCACAGCTATATTCATGCCTGTGACATCAACCTGATAGTGATCCAGTATTTCCAATACCCCGGCAGGTGTGCAGGGAAATATATCTGTGCGATTTAACATCACCATGCCAAGGCTTACAGGGTGGAACCGGTCCACATCCTTTTCCGGAACAAGGTAATCTAAAATTTCCCAGGTTTCAAGATTTTGGGGAAGAGGGAGTTGCACGAGAACAGCATCCACGACAGGATCATTGTTTAGATTCTGGATTTCTTTTATCAAAATATCTTTGGCCACATCATTGGGAAGTTCAACCACATGAGACCTGATGCCTAATTTGGCCGCTTTTTTATTCTTTGAGTTTACGTATATTTTAGAAGCAGGATCATCTCCAACCATGACCACAGCCAGGCCAGGCCGATCTCCGGTTATTTCCATAAAATTATCAACCTGATTTTTTACCCGCTCTTCCACTCGTGCGGCCACCAATTTTCCATCAAGCAGTACGGGTGTCATGAATGGCCTCCTTTAGTCCAGCAAGTGAACGATCAATCCACTTTTGAGCTTGGGTTCAAACCAGGTTGATTTTGGCGGCATGATTTTGCCCGAGTCCGCCACATCAAACAATTGTTCTATAGACGTTGGATACAATGAAAATGCCACTTTATGTGATCCGCTATCCACCAGGCTTTCCAGTTCTTTAGTGCCGCGAATACCACCAACAAAGTGAATCCGTTCATCCTTACGGGGATTTTTAATTCCCAGAATGGGATCTAATAAATTATTTTGAAGTATGGAGGCATCTAAGGATTCTACTGCATTATTCGGATCATAACTACCTTCCTTGGCAGTTAACAAAAACCACTTGCCATCCAGATACATGCAAAACTCGAGATTTTTTCCCGGGATCTTCAGTGTCGTTTCCTGCCAATCAAAATACTCCGAGAGTCGATGAAAAAATTCCGCTTTACACATACTCTGAAGGTCTTTTATCACTCTGTTATAAGCCAGAATTTTCATCTGATTGTGGGGAAAAATTACCGTTAAAAAGAAATTGTACTCCTCATCTCCGGTATGATTGGGATTGGCCTGTTCTTTTTCAATCTTAACATTGGTACCAGAGGCAGAACGATGGTGACCATCGGCTACGTAGAGGAAATCAATCCTGGCAAATTCCTCCTGTACCAACTGGATCAATTCATCATCATCCATCACATAAAATATGTGGCGCACATCATTCGATTCAAAGTCATAGTCCGGCTCTTTGTTCATTGCCCGCTCCAAAAGCCTGTCAACACTGTCATTCTGACGATATGTCAGAAAAACGGGTCCAGTATTCGCATTCAGGGTTCTCACATGTCTCATACGGTCTTTTTCTTTATCCTCACGGGTCAACTCGTGCTTCTTAATGATGCCATCCTGGTATTCCTGTGCAGAGGCACCTGCAACCAGCCCTACCTGGATATGTTCTCCCCAGATCTGCTTGTACACATAAAACATCGGCTTGGAGTCTTGGACCAATATCTTTTGCTGAATAAATTTGCGGAAATTCTGTCCGGCTTTCTCATATACCTCATCGGAATAGTGATCTATATTTTCAGACAGATCAATTTCCGGTTTGATTATATGCAGGAAGGAATATTCGTTTCCAGCTGCCAATTGCCGGGCTTCCTCGGAATTAAGCACATCGTATGGCGGCGAAGCCACTCTCTCCACCAATTCTTTTGTTGGCCGAAGTCCTTTGAACGGTTCAATTCTTGCCATGATTCACCTCATATTATAATTTGTCTTTATTTAGATCAGATTTTTTCAATCAGCAATATATCAATTATATTATCTGCTCCTGGACCTGGCTGCCACTTTGTACAACCACCAGCCAAGCGCACCGAATACTAACATAGAGACAACCATCCCCATCCACTCGGCGGGATAATTGATTTCAAGGAACTTGGGGGTTTTGCCCAGGATGACAGCAAAAATGGCAATCACCACTCCCATCAATCCTTCGCCGGCAATAAATCCAGAACCCAACAGAATACCATCATCCTTCCCTTTATCCACCTTATCCTGGCCATACTTTTTTTCAATAAAATGACGCAGCATGCCTCCGATAAAAACCGGTGTCATGGTTGAGAGCGGGAGATACATGCCAACTGCAAATGGTAAAGGTGGAATCTTAAGGAACATGACCGCCACTGCAAAAAGAGCACCGATTCCCACCAGCATCCAATTCAGCTCAGCGTTGAGCACACCATCCAGGACCGTTTTCATCAAGGTTGCCTGGGGTGCGGCCAGTTCTTCAGACCCAAAGGTGTATGCCTTGCCAAGGTAATACACAGCCAGACATACGAAAAAGGCAGAACCTACAGCGCCGATTATTTCCCCGATTTGCTGCTTCCGGGGCGTTGCCCCCAGGATGAATCCCGCCTTTAAATCCTGAGATATATCCCCCGCAATCGAGGCAGCGATGCAGACAATGGTGCCAATGGTCAGGGCTGTAAATTTTCCACTCAGATCGGTCCAGCCCAGAAGTTTAAAAATAACCCCTGTGCCCAAAATAGTGACAATGGCCATACCGGATGTAGGGTTTGACGAAACCCCGATCAAGCCAACAATTCGAGATGATACGGTAACAAAACAAAAGGCAAAGAAAGTAATGGCCAAGGCTCCCAAAAACCTCATTGCCATGGTCGTATCCTTGCCAATGATTCCAGGGACAAAGGTGATGGCCAAAATTACCAAACAGACACCCAACAGGACATATTTGATTGAAAGGTCCTTTTCCGTTCTTAATCTTCCCTGATCAAGAGCCACAGCGCTGGAACGCAATTCTTGCACTCCGATCTTCAACGATTGGATCATTGTGGGGATGGATTTGGCCACTGTAATAATTCCCGCGGCCGCCACTGCACCAGCACCAATAATCCGGATATAGCCTTCCCAGATTTGATTTGGACTCAACTGGCCAATCATGGTTATGGATGAGTTCCAGACATCTGTTTTGGCCTTTAGATACTCGAGTACACGAGGAGCAATGGTCTGGTCGCCAAACTTCCAGGCAATAAACGGAATGATAATCAGCCAGGAGACCAATCCCCCGCCAACCATAATTGAAGCAATCCGGCGACCCAGGATATATCCTACTCCCAATAATGCCGGATATGTTTTTATTCCGATCAGCCCTTTTTTAAGGAAAGGAACCGGGATTTTCACCTTTGATGGCCAAAGGTAAAGCAGAGATATTAACCCTTTGAATAGAGCTCCAACACCCAATCCCAAAAAAATACTCTTTGCCGATGAACCCCCTTCGGAAGCAGCAATCAATACCTCAGCACTGGCTGTCCCCTCCGGATAGGGGAGATGTTGATGTTCTTTGACAATTAAGAATCGACGCAGGGGAATCATGAACAATACCCCCAGCACACCTCCACAGGCAGCCAGCAGAGTCATTTGCAGGAGTGATGGTTCAGCCGACTTTCCCAGGTTCATTTCCGACACCCAAATGAACAGAGCTGGTACTGTAAAAATTATTCCCGAAGCCAGTGAAGAGCTTGAGGAACCTGTGGTTTGGGCAATATTACACTCCAGAATTGTAGAGGGCCCAAAAATTGGCTTCAATACTTTTAATATCGCTACGGATATAACTGCCAGGGGAATGGCGGTGCTGATTGTAAGTCCGACCTTTAATCCCAGGTACGCATTGGCGCTGCCAAAAAGCGCGCCAAGGATGATGCCCAGGATTACCGTTTTCAGGTTAAAGTCCCGCATGACCGTCTCTGCAGGCACATATGGTTTAAGAATACCTTCTGAAAACTGCTCTTGAGTTGAATTAGGTTTGCTCATACGCTTCTCCTTCTTTGACACAGTCTGTGGACTAAGGATAAAAGATTTTTATACCAGTTAATGTTAAATTTTGCAAGTATATTAGATCACTTTAAAAGTAAGATCCGATCCGTTTGCATTGGACCGGCAATTGGGTTAGAATTGAAATTGGTAATCATACTCAATTAGATAGAAGAAATAAGGGGATATCATGGACCAACACGCAGCGGAATGTTTCTTGCTGGGTCAATCGGCTGTTCAGCTGGTGATGGGTAAATTGCTTAAACTTGAAGAGCATGAATTAATCCGCAGTAAGACAATGGGTGATGATTTGCTAGAGCAGATGGCGGCGCCAGAAGTGATAATAGAACATTTCGCCCAGTTACATGACTCCTCAGCCCCGGATCAAGATAAAAAGCAGAGCGCTCAAGCAGCCCAGGTCAAATTAGCCATTTTCTTACAGGCCCTGGCTCAATGGCTGGAATCTAAAAATAAAATCCAAAACATTAAAGTTTTTAACCTGGGCTTCTGCTCTTTCATGGCCCTCTTTTACTGCAGTCTTGCTGTCGCCGATCCACAGAAAACCCGGGCCGCGCTGCTTGAATCTCTGGAAAACATGATCAAGTTGGCAACCGAACTCAATCTTCCAGTGCAGCAAGTGGCCCAGGCCTTTGCCTCACTTCAGGAACTCCCCGAAAATCCATCTTTGGAGAAAGTGGCCCATTCGATTAAAAAGTTTTTTTCTGTGGTCTTAAAAGAGATCGGAGGCTCACATCTGGTAGAAAAATTGAATGGGTGAAAACAGTTTTTTGGGCTTTCACATTTTGGCGCGAATATGGTATAGTATGTGTCCAAAATGATCATCCGGCCAGATAAAGATCAATATTATTTAGATATAGCCAAGGTGGTATCCACCCGATCAACATGCTTAAAAGTAATGATGGGTTCTATTATTGTCAAAGAAGACCAGATTATAGCCACCGGGTATGTGGGGGCGCCGAGGCATACCAAAAGCTCGTTGGAGCATAACTTTTGCCTTCGTGAGAAACTGGGGATCCGGTCCGGTACTCAATATGAATTATGCCGGTCAGTGCATGCGGAACAAAACACAATCATAAACGCGGCCCGGTCAGGTGTAAGCTTGCTTGGAGGAGATATTTTCATTTACGGCGAATCGAGAAAAAACGGAGAAGTAATCGATGCCTTCCCATGTTTTATATGTAAAAAAATGATTGTCAACGCCGGCCTACAGCGAATTATATGTTCGACAACCTCTCAAGAACAGCCTTTTAAGATATTCCTGGTTGAAGAGTTGGCTGATGAATGGAAGAACAAGGACATCATAGAAGATAGATATCAATACGGCGCCGATGAATAAAATTTACCTGGGTTTAACGGGAAGAATGGCCTCTGGTAAGGGTGAAGTGGTAAAAATATTGGAAAAAAATAAATTCAAGTATATTTCTCTGTCAGATATAGTCAGAGAAGAGGCCCAAAAAACAGAAAATCCTGTTTCAAGGGCAGAGATGCAAAATATTGGCAATCGGTTGAGACAACAGGAAGGCCCTGGAGCATTGGCGAAACGTGTGCGACAAAAAATCAGTCAATCTACCCAAGGCAGGTGGGTTATTGACGGCATCAGAAATCCGGCTGAGATCCGTGAATTAAAACAGCTCGAACCATTTATTTTACTGGGAATACAAAGCACGGTGGATGATATTTTGCACCGCCTCAAAAAACGGCAAAGAGAGAGTGATCTGGCCGATGAGGAAGAGTTGAAACAACGGCTGGACAGGGAGTGGGGCCAAGGGGAGCCTGGACATGGTCAACAGGTAAAACAGTGCATGGACATGGCGGATCATCAGATCATTAATACCAGAACATTAAAAGAGTTGGAACAACAAATTTATCAAATCCTTGAAAAATGTGGAGTAACCCATGAGTCATAAAATTGCAGTATATCCGGGATCTTACGATCCCATAACCAATGGGCATGTTGATATTATTGAAAGAGGTTTAAAAATTTTTGACAAATTAATCGTGGCAGCATTGAAAAATCCGGGCAAAACCTACCTCTTTTCACTAGAAGACCGCTTGGTCATGCTGGAAGAAACATTTGCCGCTAACGCCAATATCGAGGTTGATTATTTCGAAGGTTTGCTGGTGGATTACCTTGAAAAGAAAAAGGTCACCACAGTAGTGCGGGGATTGCGGGCCATTTCAGATTTTGAGATGGAACTACAGATGGCATTAATGAACAGAAAGATGAAACCCGATATTGAAATTGTACTCTTTGTCCCTTCAGTCTGCTATTCATTTCTCAGTTCAAGAATGGTTAAAGAAATTTACCATCTCGGTGGGGAGATAAAGTCCATGGTGCCGAATATTGTGCATAGAAAATTAAAGGAAAAATTTGCTGAAATCAGGGGCTAAAAGAGAACTATTTTTTCAAGTCGAACTGGCTGAGCTTTTGATTGATTAGTGTTGCTTGATAAGCAGCCCCAAAGCCGTTGTCAATGTTTACAACACTGATGCCACCGGCACAGGAGTTTAACATGGACAGCAACGCCGAGACTCCCCCGAAATTTGCCCCATAACCAACAGAAGTAGGTACAGCGATCAGTGGAGTGGATGTCAAACCGGCTACAATGGAAGGTAAAGCACCTTCCATCCCGGCCACAACTATGATAACGCTAAAATCGTTTAATTTTTCTCTTAAATCCAAAACTCGCGATAGACAGGCAACTCCGATGTCGTACTCCTTCTGAACTTGATTGCCCAGGTATCGAGCTGACACGTATGCTTCTTCAGCCACTGGTTCATCTGAGGAGCCCGCAGAAAGTACCAGAATATGACCGTTGTGTTTAACATCCGGTTCTTTATTTAAAGTCACAATCCTGGCTTTTTCATGATAACGAAGATCAGAAAAATGGGATTTTAATTTAGCATATTTTTTAGCATCGATTCTTGTGGCCAAAACCTGCTCATCTATCTCTTTGAATTTGGATATAATTTTGCGTAATTGATCGACACTCTTGCCGCTGCCGTAGATAACCTCTGGCAATCCTCTCCTGATCTGACGGTGAAAATCCAATTTAATATCACCCAAATCTTTATAGGGAAAATGTTCCAGGAATTTGAGAAATTCCAGCTCACTCAGGTTGCCCGCTTTAAACAAATTTAATTTTTCTTTTATCTCTTTCATTCTTTGGTGGATGTGGTGGAATTTTCTTTTTCCTTGTCCTGATTCCTTCCTCCATGTTTTTGATAATAATCACGCCACAATTTTTGTCTTTTGTATAGCTGATGGGGGCGATAGGGAAATTTTACCTGAAGCGGATCTACTCCAATTACATTTTGCCAGCGGTTGTTTCCCAGCCCCTCCTGGAAGGCAAAGTGAAGATATGACACATCATTTACATCGAATCCCATCACGTAGGTGGTCAACGCATCGGCAAGAACAACATCCTCTGATGCAATGGCAAATCCATGGAAAACAGGGCTGCCTTTAATGGGTCCCCTTCCCTCCATGCCATACAATCCATCAACAATAACCAGAGATGGTGTGATTCTTTTTAGTAAACTGGTGAAATTTCTACCAGAATACTCGATCAATTGAAAGAAGGAGTCGCTGGTGGGAAAATTGATTTTTTTCATCTTTGAGTTAGAGGCGCCAAACATTAAAACCCTCTCCT
Organism: uncultured bacterium; assembly: GCA_965603235.1. Taxonomy (GTDB): domain Bacteria; phylum Acidobacteriota; class Aminicenantia; order UBA2199; family UBA2199; genus CBFDCH01. The sequence continues at coordinate 10,345 of CBFDCH010000021.1, forward strand.
CCGGCTTTATGAAACCGATCAAATTGGGGATGGAGATAAAAACTGGAAAAATGTTATGTGTTTTGGGAGGTACAACAGAGATAACATAATCAGCATCAAATTTGGTATAACTGACCGTCCTGGTGCCTGACACAGTGTTTACAGTGAGTGTGTTGTCATGTGGCAACTCATCAAGGTTTACTAATTTTGCACCATTTAACTCCACTTCCTTATACTTGAATTTGTAGAAAATATCCCAGGTGGTCCGGCCCGAAAAATATGCGCCGTCAGATCCTTCAATGACTGAGATATCTTTAACTCCAAAATCTTTTTGCAGGCACAAAATAAGTGACTCAACAGTTTTATAATTTGTGTTGGAATAAATTTCCCGAGACCCTGACAGGTTTATTTTTATGGCAACTTTATCTGAGGATTTAACACTTAAATGGCTGCCAATGGCTTCAATAATTTTTTCAACAAAATATTTCTGTCGTGTTTCCTTTATTAGAGCAATTTCTTTGCGCTTCATGTTCTTTTAAACTCCTAAGGGCTTTCGAATTATAACATTATCAGGGCCCAATTTCAAAAACTAACATCCACACACACCATGAACCATACCATTTGAATCACTTGACATTTTTTTTGCCATCTGTTAGAGATATATTTCCCTGGAATTTATGCACAGGGGAAAGTATGGGAGATGGGGGAGAACTCACTTTTCAAAAAAACATCAAATATTTAATTCAGGAGGAGAAATGAACCATATTCTTGTCACCGGGGCAACCGGTTTTATCGGTTCACATCTGGTCCGTGAACTTATACGGCTAAAAGAGAAAAACAATGCAAGCGAAGAAATTGTCTGCCTGGTCCGAAAAACCAGCGAGTTGGAATCAATTGACGGATTAAAAATCAAACTTGTCATTGGCGATCTAAGAGA
>CBFDCH010000022.1:0-11005 GCA_965603235.1 uncultured bacterium
ATCCTGGCCAGATGGTCCTGGCTGATGCCGATGCCGCGGTCCTCCACAATCAGCCGGATATTTGAGCCGTCCATTAATAGGCGTATGCGGATGAATTTCTCATCCGCGGAATATTTTATGGCATTTTGCAGCAGGTTGAGCACAATCAGCTTGGCAGCTTCCCGGTCAAGATGCACCGGGGGGAGGTCCATGTCGATTTTTTTCTCTAGAATGAAACCCAGGTTTTGCATGCTGGCGGCCGCTTGTTTGAGTATGGATTCGACCACCTGCTGGAATAGCAGGGATTCGGGGCGGTATATTTTTTTTCCCGATTCCACTTTAGAAAAATTGAGCATGTTGTTGATAATCTCATTCATACGGATTGTCTCGGCAATAACGGTGTTAAAAAACCGTTCCCGCTGTTTTTCATCCTGCACACATCCTTCCTGGATTGCCTCTGCCAGCAGGGAGAGCCGGGTCAACGGAGTTTTTAGAGTGTGAGAGACGCTATCCACAAAGTTGGATTTTAACCGCACCAGTTCCGCTTCCCTGGACAAATATTTGTAAAAAAGAGAGATGCCGAGGATAAAGGTTAAAATCAGCAGGGCGATCAGGCCGTAGCTGATCCACACATCGCGGCGCACCCGGTCCTGGTAATATCCCTTCTTCTTTGCAGCCAGGATCAATGTCTCTTCAGGAAACAGGGGAGCCATGGAAAGGGTCTGCAGCGCGTGTTTGAATTCCGGATCAGGCGGATTACCTTTGACAAACAATTTCGTCCCGGTTTCTTCAGCCAATTCTTTGTCCGTATTTAAAAATACCTGGCCTTTAAAAAAATCAACATTGATTAAAAAGCCGAATGTATATCCATTTTCCCCTTTGGAAAGGCCAATGGAAAATAAACTATCCTCTCTCTCTCCCTTGATTGTGCGAACCTCGCCCTGCGATGGTTTGAGTTTTTCCGAGCCCACTTGAGCTTCAAGGGCCCGGTAAAGGTTAAATCCCTGTTTAAAGTGGTTGATTATCTCATCAATTTCTGCGGGCACCTCAAACATTTGCTGGTGCCACTGAATGCCTTTCAGCCCGGCATAGGCCTTTTTCAGGCGCCTGTCCAGCGGTGTCTGCGATTGCTTTTCTACCTGTTCCTGCAGCCGTTCAAAATCATCACCCAGGAATACCGGGAAATCAGGCGGATGGTGACGTAAAATAAAATCAAGGGCTTCGTTTTTAAAAAGGACCAGTAAATGATCACCGGGATTCCGGGTTTTAAAAATCCTCTGGTAAAGAGAAAAATATTTGATCCAGGCTGTGCCCTTATCATTGATGAGATTAAAGCACAGGGCAAGTTGCCGGAACACCCGGTACAAGAGGAGTTCAGCATCCTTTACCAGAACTCTCAAATATTGGTTGCGGATCATCTGATAGAGGCGAATCGATTTTTTAACCTGCCCCTGCTTAAGATAACACCTGGCAATGCCGTTAAGAAAAAAGGGTTTCAAACTATCATTTCTTGTTGATGTATTGCATTGTTTGTACAATAGCTGGGCTTCCCGGTAATTTTTATGTTTAAACTCCTGGAGAATCCCCTGGATAAATATTTGGCGAAGGCCCTCATCTTTTATAATGGACAGGGCAAGGTTGGTGATGGCGGGTTCTGACCCGGCCGGGGCTGTATCTCGTCCTAATTTCTCGAAAAATCCCGCATCCACTGTTTCAGTCAGGTTAAAAATGGTTCCCCTGGACTGTGGGTAAATCAGTTTGCCGGCGGGAGATATAACAAAGGGGAAACGGACCAACAGGGGGTTCTGATCAAGAATTGATTTGGTAAATTTTTCCAGTTCCTCCATATCCGGAGGATTTAAAACCGGCAGGGGATGCCGGGTGAAGAGATTCTTTACCTCTTTGGCAAGATTTTTCTCCATGCGGTTCAGAATTTCTTTGAGTCGGGTTGTGGTCTGGTTCCGCAAATTTAATGCCAACGCGTTTTTCTGACGGGAGACAAAATAAATCCCCAGGCTGCTGATAATCACGCCGACGATGATGATAAGGATCATCAGGAACTGGGAGAATTTTTTATTATTTTTCAGGCCCACAATATGTAATGTTAGTTTAAGTTCCGGAACAATTCAACTTCAGCTCCTTAAGTAAAACCGGGAATGCGCGCATTTTAACTTTTTAACCAATTTATTTATTGGGCTTCTTGTGCTGCCAATAAAAACAGGTGACATGGTCCTTGTGCTGGGGGCGGACCCATTTGTCGCCATAATTCTTGTAAACATGGATCTCTTTCACAAAGGCGAAATCTTTATCCATGGAACATAATGTTTGCACCTCTTCCAGCTCCTTGCCCTGGGCTGCCAGTTCTTTTACCCGTGACCAGAGTTTTTTCCAATATTGCAGATGGGATAGGGGCTTGTCCCTGGTCCACACGGGTGAGGATCCCACAACAACCCGGGTAACCGCATCCTTGCCCTTAAGGATCTCTTCAAAAATATTTATCCACCGGGGTACATCAAGCTTTGTGTATTTGGCATGAGGATGGGGGGCCAGGTGGTGGGGGTGGATAATAAAACCGGGGATAATGGCCAATTTTTCCTCCGGGATGTGCACAATGGTCATGCCGTCATAACCGGCCTTGCCAAAATATATTAATTTGAGGGTAATATCCCCCAGGTTCAAAACCAGCCGGTCCTTGTAAACCTTACTGGGTAATACCAATGAAAATCCGGCTTCCAGCTCATCGGCCCGCCGTTTACATGTATTCATCCACCGTATTTCACCTTTTTCTTTTATTGATCCGGGTTTGTGAGTGGGCAGGCGTTTGCGGGACACATCTTCTTTCCAGCGCCACATCTTGATCAATCGCTTAATTTCCGTGTCAACTTCTTTTTTTTTAAACTTGTTCAGGAAACTGTGATGGGCCACAATGGGGACATCTTTATAGGCGGCATTGCCGCCAAAAATATCGAGGCGGTCAACCATGTTGATATTGTAGATGATCTTTTTTCCCTGCAAAACCTTTTGCCATCCTTTTCGGAATTTGCTGGCTGTTATCTCAGACCAGAAGCTGTTAAAGATTACCGCTCCTTTTTTGGTGACAACCGCCAGCTGTCCGGCTCCGTCCACAGGGTCTTTTAAAACCAGCACCCGGTCGCTGATTTTTTCAACTTTAAACTCCTTGCCTCCGGCAGCCAGGCCAAGGGAAAATAAAACAATCGCCAAGGTTCCGATTAAGATGATTTTTTTAGACAGCATTAGACACCTCCTTGTGCATGCCAATCAAACGTGTGCCCAATAAGAGGTATACGGTTAAAAGGTTAAAAAGTTAAATGGTTAGTAGGCTAATGTATCATCTCTTCGTAGTAGCTGAAGTCCTTTTTTTTGTCAGGGCGGATGAAAATGGAGCCATCAATCGAGGCCGGGAAACTTATTTTATTAAACTGTAACTCGATTCCTCGCTTACCCTTTTCATAAAACACCCTTTTCATGGGGAACAACATGCCCTGCTGTTTTTTATAATCCATCAACCGGACTCTTTTCTCCAGCGTCTCCTTCTGCTTGCTCTGGCCAAAGTACTGGTCTTTGAAGAGAATTTCCCTGGGTAAATATGTCTCAGTATCAATAAAGAAGGTGGTGGTTTTGTTGTTATTGGTGACCTCGATGCCGCTTACTTTTTTGCCTTCAATCTCGGTGGTCTTGCCCTGTTTAAAGCTGCTCTTGGCGTCGATCAACAGCAGGATGGAGTGCTCCGCGTCATTTTTGCTGTTTAAAGGTGGTACGTCAGTGACATTTCCCATCATTTCCTGCCAGGCGTTTTTGCCATCATAGGCTCTGGTAACAAGAAATTCCCGGTCGCCAAACTTTAAATTAGAGTGCAACCAGGTTTTAGCCCCATCATACAGGGTTTTAAATTTCCCCTTCAATTCCATGGAACCGTATTTGATCATCAAAATACCTTCCGCGCTCATTGTCTGCTGCTTCTGGATTGCTTCCTTACCGCCCAGGGCAGAAATACATTTGTTTACAATATCCTTCGGGGTCTGGGCTGTTAATCCGCTAACAAGGGCAAAACAGATGGTTAAAATCAGTCTCTGCTTCATTTTTGACCTCCCTTGGCAAATGATGTTCCTGCAGGCATATTGGCGATTTTCCACATTGATAAAAATACCAATTGTATCGTCTTTTCCGTTTTTTCAGGGATAATCCGGCCAACTGTATCTTCAGGGCGATGCAGCTGATCATGCATGCCTGAATTGAAAAAGATGGAGGGGACGTTGTTCCTTAAAAAACAGAAGTGATCGGAATTTCTGATCAGCTCCTCAGCGTTGAAGTTAAACTCAAAGTTGACTGTGCTTTTGTTGATTTTATTGATGATATCAAAGAGTTTCGGATTTTCATATTTGCCGATCACTGTCATCTGATCCACATCGTTTCTGCCGATCATATCCATATTAATCATGGCAATTGTCTTTTTAAGGGGAAAGAGCGGATGATAGGTATAGTAACGCGCTCCCAGCAATCCTTTTTCCTCCGCGGTGAAGAGCATGAACAGGATGGTTCGTTTGGGTTTTATGTCAAGTTCCTTAAAAGCACGGGCCAGTTCCATTACACCGGCTGTGCCGGAAGCATTGTCATCAGCACCGCCGTAAACCCGGCCCCTTTTATCCGTGCCCATGTGATCATAATGTGCGCCGACAATGACCACTTCATCTTTCAATTGGGGATCGGAACCCTCGATTTTGGCCACCAGGTTATGCGCGGATGCTTCTTCTAACTTAAAATCCACGCCAAAGGCGACCTGCGCTCCTCTGGCTGCAAAGGAATTGGGTTTAAAATTCCTGTCCATCTTTTCCTGAATCTTCTTCAGGGATAAACCGGATCCCAGAATCTTTTCAGCCAGGTCAAGATCGATGCTGATAACCGGGATATACACACCGAATTTGTCCCTGGCCAACCTCATCCGCGCTTTAAAACTCATAAATTTGTAATCCTCTTCCTCTTTGTAACGCTCCTTAGTCAGCGACGGCCAATAGGTGCCGCCGCATTGTGCAGGGGTGCATTCGTCATGGTTCAGAGGATCGGTCACCAGCATCATACCAGCAGCCCCGTGCTTCTGGGCATTCAATATTTTCTTTAGCAGGGTGCCGTGTTTGGAGTTTTTTCTCCCCTCAAAGGGGCTTTTTTCATTCTTTTCTCCGGGCTCGTGCCTCATGACAAGCACGATTTTTCCCTTTACGTTAAGGTTTTGATAATCATCGTATTTATGCTCCGGCGCTGTAATCCCGTAACCGGCAAAAATCACCAGCGCCTTTACTTCCCGTTCCCCGGAAAGCAGAACAGGTAAATAATCGGTTTTTAATTTTGCCTTTTTGCTGAAAGAATTTCCTTTTACAGTAAAATAACAATTTTTGCCAAGAGATACGGTGTGCAGGTCCACATTTTGATAATAATTGCCGAATTTACTGGCGGGGCTTATGTCAATTCCCTGGAAAACCGATGTGATATAAGCATCGGCAACTTTCATGCCCTTGTCTCCGGTCTCTCTGCCCCGGCAATGGGGGGAGGCGAGAAATTGTATATGAGAGATTATCATACTGGCTTTGATCCTGGCTTTTGCCGCCAGCACCTCCGGCGGAAACTCCTTCTCCGTTGCCGCCGTCAGGGTCAGCAGGGGAATAAGGAAAAATAGCAGAATCGTCCTGAATTTTTGCTTGCTGAATGGATCCATTTTTTTCATTTGACTCCTCCTGAGAAGATATTATACGGCAAATCAATTGGAATGCACAAGGCCATGTGTAACCATTGAAAATTTTGCAAATTTAAAGGACCCATTTGCCGTCTTATTGAGATATTTTGGCTGAATTTTTATATATAGAATAGAGGAATTAATGAATGTGTTCTCCTTAAAAAGAACCTTTCGTTAATTCCCAAGCCTTATGGTTCTATTGAGAAGTGGCATATGTCAGGATAGGGTGACGGTAGTTGTCCAATATATAGCAAATAGCAAATAGAAAAAGTTTAAAGAGAAGGGAACAGGCGCCAAAATTCTTATTCCATTCTTTGGCGTTGGAAAATAGCGTCCACCTCGTAATAGGCAAAGCCGAATCCCTGCTGAATTTTCTTGAGAATGGACTGCAGGTCAAAGCGGTAGCCCATAATATCGGTATAAGCGGCATTGAGTCCTAAAAATGTGTGCATGGTCAATTGCTTCATCAGGTTGATATAACCGCCTGAAAATCCACCCTTGTCCCATGAATCGGGGATTGGATCCACAGCCAGTAAAATCACATCGGAGGGCGGCAGGGTTTCGTCCCCCGCTTCCATCAGCAGGGCTACGGCCTCCCTTATGACCCGGGTGCCGTACTTGCTGTCTGCCAGTAATTTCTCATCACCGCCAAACCAGTTAACCAGGGCATGGGTAAAGGTTTGCGGATTGGAAGTGAGGGCATTCATATGGCCCATGGGGATGGCCGCGGAATTTTGCGGGGCCCGGGTCAGGTTGCGCTGGCAGTATTGAATATTGGCCCGGACGCCGAACCTGCTGGTCAGGAGGTTGACACATTGGCCCACATCAAAGGGTTCGCAGGAGAAGAGGTCGGCATTTACCCCCCTGGCGCCGAAATGGATAATTATGTGACTGGTGGAGACAATCTGGTAGATAGAGAGGTTGGCGCCCTGCCCCTGGATCAGCCGGGGCTCACATACCTTTTCCATTTTCAGAGCCCGGGTTAACTCTTGCACCAGGTTCAGCGCATAACCGCTGTCCACCTGGTTGAGAATGGCAGGTTCAACGTAAAAATCGATGATACAATGGGGGCCCTGGATCACAGCCACATCATATTCGCCGCTCTGTCTCTTCATCATCGCAAGGCCCTACAATTATGTTTGTTAAACATGGGCACCTCCGCGGTCGGCTTCCCACCTGTTTCTATAATAAAGGATTAAAGAAAATATCTCAATCGCCGTTAGTGTTCGCCCGGCACAGCTAGAATTGCTATTTATAAATCCCTTCTCTGGGGCCGAATGAAAGGAGGATAAGGGAATCCCCCTCGATTTTATAAATTAACCGGCGCTGCTGGCTGACAGCCATGTACTTGAAGGAGTGTAAATCCTTAAATTCCCCTTTTAATTTTTTTCCTATTTCGGGATTTGCCAGCACAATTTGAATTGCTCTTTTTAATGCTTGTTTCTCGATTTCCTGTACCAGTTTTTTCCGCTGCTTTTTAAACTTAGCGGTTTCCAGAATCTTCATTTACAGGGAATCGAGGTTTAATTCAGTAACATTCCCCGTCTCATAATCCACTTGAGCTTCAAGGATGTCCTTGATTTCCTGCACAGTCAGTTCCGGATTGGCAATAGCCAGCAGGCCGATGCGCAATGCGTAGCGCATGGCTCCGGAAAAATCGCGCTGTTCCTTGCGGGCCAGGATATTGATGTCATTGGCCAGGTTCTTATCCATGGCCACTGTTTTTCTTACCATTTCATGCCTCTGCATACTATATATGATAATTTATGATATTTGTCAACAAGAAAGATTTTTATGCAGCTGTTAGCTATTGGCCTGACCGGAACCCACCATGGGTTTGTCCACGGTCACACCGCGCTGGAATCTATTCTAGTTTGACCCTGTTTTTAATGGAGGTTCCTTACCGGTTTCTTTAAAGATTTTCATCCACTCCTGAGCTTGCTGAAAAGCGGGCCTTAGACCCCAGGGGCCCCGTTTGCCTGCCACACCCAGCTTGCCGTCCCGGCGGATAAGAAATATCCGGGTGGGATGGCCCTTGTAGGCATCATTCACCTTATTGTCCATATTGTCGATTAATCCGGGAATGGATAATTTTTTTTCCTTGTATAAAACATCGGCTACCATACATCTGTCTTTATAGTTTTTGTGGTTTTTGATGCCCCTTTTTTTGGCATAGCCAACCGGCCAGCTGCTGTCAGCGGCATGGGCCTCGCAGATGTAAACCATAAAGATGGTTGCCAGATCACGGTATTGCTGATAAAATTTTTCGAATGAGTCAACCTGACCCAGAAAGGGCGGTCAGGTATAGCTCCCAAAAATAAGGATGATCGGTTTTTTGCCAACCCATTCATTGAGGTCAACCTCTTTTTTTCCATCCAGTAGTTTTAATTTGAATAGCGGGGCCTTTTCGCCGACCTTGGGAGCTCCGTCATCAGCCCTCATCCGCTTTCTCCGTCTCTGATTTTGCTGTGCCAGCAAATTGGCGGAGAGGAGACTCATTGTCAGAAACAGGGTGAGAAAAATTCTATATTTTTGGCGCATAAAACGTTACCTCCTGAAATTTTAACAATTAATTATGAGAATTCTTGCTGCAAAATTTATCATTCCACCCAAAGATCGCGATCCTGGTCCTTCCATACCTCGATGCTCATGGTGCTGAGGTCAAAGAGGTCCATGTAGTAGGGATCCACTTTTTTATACTCAGCATAGGGGCCCTTATAATCTTTGCGCCGTTTCTTATATGTTTCAAAGGCGCACAGACTGTCATACTCCCAGGTAATAAAGTGGCGGTCCGATTGTTCGGCAGCGATGTACTTGACATAGTAGCGCACACTCTTCCACTCCTTAAACAGGTGGCGGTGCTCCCGCACAAACTTGAGCCAGGTGCGCAATGCCTGGTGGTGCTGTTTCTCCTTGCCCTGCTTGACCCGCCAGCTCTCCACTTCAAATATGGCCATTGTTCTCCCTCCTTGCCGAATGAGGCAGCGATCCCATTTCAGGCCCATAGGTTTTAAGCAGCCGTTCCAGCTCTGCCCGTTCCTGGTGCGGGGCAATATGCATTTGCTTTGATAACTTTTTTAGGGGCAGCAGGGCTGCCAGGGTGAAAGCCAGGCTTGATTTGATAAATGTGCGCCTGGGAAAATGGTTGATGGTCATTGCTCCTCCTCCATTCAATCCATTCTATGGACTCCATGATGAAAAGTCAACATTTAGTGGTGGTGGCCCCAAAACCTTTCTCAAATAAGATTCAGATTGATAAGGTAAAGATTTTTGTATAAAATGGTAATTATGAAAAAGAATTCTGATCCCTATCAACGATTGGCCAAACATTTGGATGATTTACCCGGCGGATTCCCTGCCACCAAGAGCGGGGTGGAGTTGAGGATTTTAAAGCGCCTTTTTACCCCGGAACAGGCCCAATTGGCGGTTCACCTGATTTTATTGCCGGAAAAACCGGCGGCCATTGCCGCCCGTGCCGGCCTGCACGTGGATGAGACGGCAGAGCGTTTAAAAGAGATGGCTGCCAGGGGATTGATCAGCCGTGTGGGTCCCAAAGAGGGTCAGCCCAGGTATTGGGCCGCCCAGTTTGTGATCGGTATCTGGGAATACCAGGTCAACAACCTCAATCCGGAACTGATCCAGGATATGGAAGAGTATATACCACATTTATTCAACACAAAGGTGTGGAAAAAAACACCGCAGCTGCGCACTGTACCGATTCAGCAGAGCATCCCGGTTGAGCACCGCGTCATGGATTATGAAAACGCGGAAAAACTGATCCGTTCTCATAAGCGTTTCCTGGTGGCTCCCTGTATCTGCCGCCAGGAACGGGGCATGATGGATCAGGCGTGTGACAAACCGCTGGAATCGTGCCTGCTGCTGGGAGGGGCGGTTGAATTTTACCATCAAAACGGCCTGGGGCGCCTGGTTGAATTGGAGGAGGCCCTTGATCTGCTGAAGGTGGCGGAAAAAACAGGTTTGATCGTTTCACCCAGCAATGCCAAGAAGATTGCCAATATTTGTTTTTGCTGCGGCTGCTGCTGCGGCGTACTGCGTACGCTAAAGGAGGCGGCCAGGCCTGGAGACGTTGTCTCCTCCCCCTTTGTTGTCCGGTACGATGAGGAAAAGTGTACCGGCTGCCTGGTGTGCATTGACAGGTGCCAGATGGATGCCCTGCAGCAGCAAGACGACAGGATCAAGGTGGATCTCGGCCGCTGTATCGGCTGTGGCCTGTGTGTAACCACCTGTGCACAAGGTGCTTTGCAATTGCGGCGAAAACCTGACAACAGGCAGCCGGAGGTCCCTGATACAATTAAGCAAGCCTATATCAGACTGGCCAAAGAGCGTAAAAAATGGCACCCCCTGCACATCATCGGTGACTGGCTCAAAGGAAAAGTAAAACGACCGCACCAATGAAAAAGAAACTTTCAGTTGCCGGACTGCAATTTGCCCATCAACCGGACCAGCGGCAGGCCAACCTGGAGCGGGCATCAGATATGATTTTGGCCCATCCGGGACACGACATTTATGTGCTGCCCGAGCTGGCCAGCTCCGGTTATGATATCCAGGCTTTTGAAAAACTGGATCAACTGGCCGAAACAGAGTCGGGTCCGAGTTTTACATATTTTGCCTCCCTGGCTGTAAAACAAAACTCTTTTATCTGTTACAGTTTCCCCAGGAGGCTCACCGGGGGCCGGTATGCCATCTCCGCCGCTGTGGTGAATAGAGAGGGCCGGTTGGCCAGCCTGTATGACAAGATGCATGTGTGCCAGTTTGGCGACTGCACGGAAAAGGATTATTTTACGGCTGGTTCATTACCGGCCGGATGCTTTGAGATCGATGGATTTCGGGTGGGGATTTCCATTTGCTATGATATTCGCTTCCCTGAATTGACCCGCCATCTGGCACTGGAAAAGGATATTGTTCTGCTACTCCATCTGGGCGGCTGGCCCAGGGATGCCGCCTTTTACACCTGGCACACTTTTGTTACCACCCGGGCCATGGAGAACTCCATTTACATCATGAGTGTCAACCGGGCCGGTGCCTACAATGGCTGCTCCATTTTTTGTCCCCCATTTGTGGATAATGAAGTCAAACCCCTCACTCTGGGCAGTGAAGAGGGAGTGCTGGTGGGTGAGGTTCTACTGGACCGCCTGCAGGAGGTGAGATCCACCTATCCCTTTCTAAAAGACCGCCGCCCCGAGTTATATGATAAATAAAGTCCAGAAATAAATTATTCCTCTTCGAAACGACTTATTCCCCTTTACTCATGAATTTATA
>CBFDCH010000023.1:0-10914 GCA_965603235.1 uncultured bacterium
TGAGAGGAAGAAAATCAGGGTTAAATCAGAACTATAAGATCAATAACAGTTTATGGTGGTTAATGAATAAACAGACACATTTATTGACTCATGTAAAGCCCTTTTTAAAACGGTTTCTTCTGGCCTTTGTCTTCATGACTATTGTGGCCCTGTTTACCGGTCTTTTCACCTTGATGATTCAATTGGTCATGGATGAGCTGTCTGTTCAGGCTGGCAAGGAGCTGACCGCGGGAGCCTCGCAGCTGCGTAACTTTGTTAAAAGACTTTTTGGCGTCCAGGAAAACCAGTTGGTTATGGTTTTCCCCATTCTCCTCTTTGTAACTTTTCTGGGCCAGTCTGTTTTCAATTTCCTCTCCCTCTACTTCATGAAAACATTGGGATTAAAAGTCGTTCGTAATATTAGAGATCTGGTTTACCAAAAACTTATTTGTCATTCGGTTGACTTTTTATCAAAGGCCAGAACCGGAGACCTGGTATCCAGATTATCGAACGATATTGACAAAGTGAAGGTGGCTGTATCAGAAACTCTCTCTGTTTACGTAAGGGAGAGTCTTACCTTAATTGTTTTGTTGGTAGTGGTTTTTACCAGGGATTGGTATATGGCCCTGATTTCCTTAACACTGGGTCCGTTTGCCGGCGTGCTGCTCGTTACTTTTGCCAAGAAGGTAAAAAAAAGGGGTATCCAATCACAGGAGGCGATCGGCGAACTTTCCAATTTCCTTGCGGAAACAGTAATGGGAAACAAGATTGTCAAAGCCTACAACATGGAGGGGTATGAGGTTGAGCGGTTTTCCAAGCTCAATCAAAATCATTACAGGATCAATTCAAAAATTGCCCTGATTTATTCACTGGCCAGTCCCATCATGAATCTTATCGGCGGTGTTGTCGCTGCCCTGATTTTTATTGTCGGCATGAACCGGGTAGCCAATGGTATTCTCTCTCTGGGACAATTTACTGCATTCCTGGCAGCCCTGTTCCTCATGTACAGCCCCTTGAAAAGACTATCCCAGGCCAACAATGAGTTCCAGCAGGGGCGGGCTGGATTTGAAAGGGTAAAACAGATTATTGACAGTGAAAATCCCATCAAAGATCGGGCCGATGCCGTTGCCCTGAAGGATATCAAGGGCGGGGTTGAGTTTAAGGGAGTGTTTTTTTCTTACTCCACTGCCATGCCGGTGATAAAGAACATAAGCTTTAAGATCAATCCGGGTGAAGTTATTGCCCTGGTTGGAGCCAGTGGTTCGGGCAAATCCACGCTGGTAAATCTTCTTCTACGGTTTTACGATGCCGATGCCGGAGAAATTTTAATTGATAATCGCAATATAAAAACATTTACCCTGAAATCCCTGAGGAATGCCATTGGCCTGGTTACCCAGGATGTGTTTTTGTTTAATGACACCATACTCAATAATATAGCCTATGGTGACACCCATTATGGCATCGAAAGTGTAAAAGAAGCAGCCAGTATTGCCAGGGCCGCAGAATTCATTGAAGCGCTGCCCCAGCAGTATGAGTCGATGGTGGGCGAAAGGGGGGTATTCCTTTCGACCGGCCAAAGACAGCGTATTTCGATTGGCCGCGCCATATTGAAAACACCTCCCATCCTAATCTTCGATGAAGCGACTTCATCCCTTGATACTGAATCGGAAAAACTGATCCAGGAAGCCATGGTGGATGTGATGGCAAACAGAACAACCTTTGTTATCGCCCATCGCCTCTCGACAATTGTTGAAGCAGATATGATACTGGTCATTGATAAGGGGGAGGTTAAAGAGATGGGAAATCACCAGCAATTAATAAAAAAACAAGGCCTCTATCATTCCCTGTACAATTTGCAATTTCCAGACATGGATATTATAATGTAGCAATGAAAAGCATGACAGGATTTGCCCAGGGCAGATTTAATTTTGACAAATTCTCTATAAGTATTAAACTCAAATCCGTTAACCACCGTTTCCTGGATGTTGGTTTTAAAGGTACCGGAGTAACTCCCGCCTCAGAGAAATTATTGCGGGATATTGTAAAGGGCAGGTTAAACCGTGGCAAGGTAGAGATAACCTTTGATCTATTCGAGCTGGATCCCAAGAGATGGGATATCCAACTTAATGAAACCTTATTGGATGAGATTCTTAACCGTTTGTTAACCTTTAAAAAGAAGGTTGGCAATGATTTTACCATTTCCCTTGATCCCCTGTTAAAAATCCCCATGATCTTCCATCTTGATTATATATTTGACAAATTTACCAAAACCGATACCAGACGTATCCAGAGCTCCTTCCGCAAGGTTTTTAATGAATTTATCGGCAGCCGGATTGCTGAGGGAGAGGCCATTTTTAATGACATCCTTTCCAGTGTTGATATTATTGATAGCAATTTGTCTGTTCTTGAAAACCAGGCCCAGAAGTTGGAGAAGGTAATCTTTAAGAGGTACAAGGAACGAATTTCCAGGTTCATCCAGGGTACGGAAATCGAAGAGCGGAGGCTGCTGCAGGAAGCGGCTGTTGCGGCGGAAAAAGCCTGCATCACTGAAGAGATTAACCGGTTGCGAACCCATAACAAACGGCTGCGAACATTAATGAAGAATAAAAAGATTGATGTCAAGGGACGTGAGGCTGATTTTTTGTCGCAGGAGATGCACCGGGAAACCTATACCATTGCTTCCAAAACCAGTTCCATGGATGTTCATGAACGGGTGATTAAGATCAGACGGGAGATAGAGAAAATAAGACAACAGGTTCAGAATGTCGAATAAGCCCTTTTTGGATGGTGACTTTGTCAATTTTGTTCACCATTTCAGTTGCATATCCGGCTTTAAGGATTGGGTATGGGAAAAAATATAGTAGTCATCTCCGGTCCTTCGGGTTGCGGTAAATCAACCCTTATTCACCACTTTTTAAAAAATCATGATGAAGCTGGTTTTTCAACATCCCATACCACGCGCCGGCAGCGGCAGGGCGAAATTGATGGCAAGGATTACCATTTTGTTGACCGGGATGAATTCTTAAGGATGAGGGATGACCGTCAGTTTGTTGAGTGGGCTGAGGTGCACCACAATCTATATGGCACTTCCAGGCAGGAGGTTGTTAGCAAAGCTGAAAATAACCGGGTCGTGGTGTTGGATGTGGATGTTCAGGGGGCAAAACAAATCAAAAACCACTTCCCCGAAGCATTATTTATCCTCATCTCTCCACCTGACATGAAGGAGCTTGAAAGGCGTCTTTTGGGCAGGGAGAGGCCTGCGAATGATAAAGATGATCAAACCATCCGCCAGCGCCTGGATGTGGCCCGTCAGGAACTGAAACAATATCGAATGTACGATTATATCGTGGTGAATGATGACCTGGAAAAAGCCCTCAAAACGCTCGATTCTATCTATACGGCGTTTTTACATACAACTGCGGCCCAGGCTTCTTATGTGGACAAATTGTTGGGGGAGGGAGTATGAGAGTCTTACTTGGAGTATGCGGTTCTATTGGAGCCTACAAGGGGATTGAGGTCATGCGGTTGTTTCAGAAAAACGGACATCAGATTAGTGTGGTAATGACAGAAGCTGCCACCAAACTGGTCTCGCCACACACCTTTGCCACGTTTGCTCCGGGACGGGTCCATGTGGGAATGTTTGCTGATCTTGAAAACCCGCTGCTACATATTCAATTGGGCAAAGATCATGATATGTTGTTAATCGCTCCAGCCACGGCCAATATAATTGGCAAAACAGCCAATGGTATTGGCGATGACCTTTTGTCCAGTGTATTTCTGGCTTTTCCGGGAAAGGTGATTATGGCGCCTGCAATGAATACACAGATGTATGCAAATGCTGCGGTCCAGGAGAACCTTACCAGGCTTAAGGAGCGAGGAATCTCTGTTATAGAGCCGGAAGAAGGTTCATTGGCCTGTGCAGACGAGGGCAAGGGACGTCTGGCCTCGCCCGAGGCGATATATAATTATTGTTTGGAGGTGACTCATGTTTAAAAAGGTGATTATTACATCCGGCCCTACCATCGAACCGATTGATCCGGTGCGGTACATATCCAATAGATCTTCAGGTAAAACCGGTTATCACCTGGCTCTTGAGGCTAACGCCCGGAACTGCTCCAGAATTTCATTTATTACCGGGCCCACTAATTTTTTACCCTCCCAGGTTGATCTGGTACAGGTTGAGACTACCCTGGAGATGAGGGCAAAAATTTTAAAACAATTCAACAATGCGGATGTGGTCATTATGGCCGCTGCCATTTGTGACTACAAAAGCCACAAGTATTATTCCGAAAAACTCAAGAGCTCAAAAGGGGATGTGACCCTTAAGCTGGTAAAAAATCCTGATATCCTGTTTGAATTGGGTCAGAAAAAAAAGAAAAATCAAATTTTGGTGGGTTTTGCCGCGGAAACAGATAATATTTTCGAAAATGCTGAAAAAAAACTTGATAGCAAAAATCTGGATCTATTGGTATTGAATCAGATTTCCGAGGATAACCCGGCCTTTGATGTTGATTACAACCAGGTCTATTTTGTGACTGGTAATGGTATTAAAAAGTTTGACATGATGACAAAATCTCAGGTGGCAGCCCTAGTATGGGATGAAATCGGACGTGTTGCCAAAGAAAAAGGGATGTGAGCTTTTTTCTCGGGGGATAAACGAATTGAATCATTTAACGGATGTGTTACGGTTTTACCAGGAAATTGGGGTGGAGTTCCTGGAACTCCGGCGTCAGCTTCCGAGTGTTACGCTGGAGGAAATAAACCGGGACATACACAAATGCCGGCAATGTTCTCTTCATAAGGGTAAAACCCGTTATGTACCTGGTGAAGGATCGTTAACACCTGAGGTTATGTTTATTGGCGAGGGCCCCGGGGAAACGGAGGATAAATTCGGCCGCCCTTTTATCGGCAAAGCCGGGCAGTTGCTGGATCGCATCATTGAAAAAATGGGTTACACCCGTGAAACTGTTTTTATCGGCAATATAGTAAAATGTCGGCCCCCTGGCAATCGGGATCCTCAGCCGCAGGAAGTGGCTGCCTGTATGCCTTTCCTGAAAAGACAAATAGCGGTGTTAGCACCCAGGGTTCTGGTATGTCTGGGTAAAGTGGCCATGAACAATTTATTGGCAGAAGATTTTTCGATTTCCAGGATGAGGGGCAAGGTATTCCAATTTGAGAAAACAGCGGTGGTGGCCACCTATCATCCGTCATATGTACTCCATCAAAAGGGGCAAAAGGCCGTTTCCAGGGCCAAATGGGATATTTGGCAGGACATGCAGGTAGTATTAAACCTGTTAAAAAATTGAAACTAAATTGCTGGTTCAGATCGCCCTTTCCCTAAACATTTTCGAACCATTAACCTATCGATGGTCTGGTGATCATCAATCCCTCATGCCGGGACGACGAGTGGTGGTCCCGGTTGGCAAACAATTGGTAACCGGCTGGGTTGTTGATACAGCATCCGCCTACACCGGGCCGGTGAAAAATATCCTGGGAATTATTCAGGAGGATTTTATTCCGGATCCCCGATACCTCTCCTTTGCCCGTTCAGTAGGGGATCATTTCCTTTCCTCTCTGGGCATGATACTCGATTATTCACTCTCACCTAAACGGAAGGGGATAAAAAACCTGGTGCTTGACCTGGATGGTAAAGCCAAGAAGATTAATGCCATTCCATTTTCTGAGCTCAAAACCATGGCTGCTGAGAAGCCATTGTCCCTGCGGATTAAGTCAACCGACGCCATGGTAGAGCAGGAAGCACTAAGCGCAGAGCCCAGCCAGAGAGGGGCTGTCCGAAAAAACCGTGTTTATTTAAGCTATTCGCGCCTGGAAGAATACAGGAAGATTGTTTCCCTTTATCTCGGCCGGGGGGAGAGTGTGATGATACTGGTACCTGATTTTTTAACTGCTCAATATCTGAGTAACCTTTTGCCGGAATGCGATATTTATCACACCGAGAGTGGTATTAAAGGCCGGGACATCATCTGGAACAAGTACCAACAGGGCAGGGTAGGAGTGGTTATTGGCGGATTGACAGCAGCATTTTTGCCCATGCGTAATCTTGGGTGTATCATTCAGGAACGGGTGAATAAATATTTTGGTTCGCGCTCTTATACCTCGATTTTGCCGGGAGAGGTGGCTGATATCCGGGCTGCCGCCTATAACATTCCCGCTATCTGGGGGGGTGCCACCTTTTCGGTTAAAATGTTCAGTCAAAAAAATAAACTGGAAGTAACCGATTTACGACCGTCTGAAAAGACAACCCTGCATGTGGGAATGATTAAACCGGGGGAAAAGGGGATACCGCCCCGGGTTCTTGAAATATTGAAGTCAGAATTTTTAGCCGGCAAAAAAGTACTGGTAGTGGTCAATAAAAAAGAATCCACTGATTTTTTGTTCTGCCCCAGCTGCAACCGGATTCAAAAATGCCCATATTGCCGGGGCTCCTTGATTTTACCCACTGAAGGTGCTGCGGCCTGTCAGCGATGCAAGTATACCATGCCTGATACCAAAGTCTGTCCCAAATGCAGCAAGCAGATGTCAGTCATTCACGATTTAAGCATATCCGTACTTAAACGTGTTTTGTCGCGGGAGATTGTGGAAGCAGGGATTTGTACTCTGGCTGCCTCTGATATTAAATCAACCGAAGAAACCCTGGTTAAGATTAGCCAGGCAAACATTGTCGTTGCCACGCCTGCCATCATCAATCCTTTCTTTAAGGACCAGTTTGCTGCGATTATATATTTAAAACCCGAATCGGCTTTTAACATGAATGAGTACCATGCAGCGGAGATGATATTTGCCACTATTGCTGAATTAAGGGAAATGGTGATGATTGGCGGCAAAATTCACCTCTTTTCAGCATTTCACTTTCACTATGCCATCAAATTTGCCAATGATGAAGAGAAATTTTTTCAGCGTGAGTTAAAATACCGGAAATGGTTCAGGCTTCCTCCCTATGCCCGGGTTTACAAGGTAGAAGTTAAAGATAGGGACTTGCGGCGTCTGGGACAAAAGCTGAGAGATATTTACCCCGTTTTGCAACAACGGACAACGGTTGGCAGGCTGTATCTCTTGTCCCGAAAACCGGTCAGGGGTATTTTTCGAGGTATCCTGGAAGTTCACGGCTGCGGTGAAGATATCCTGGCAACAGCATTGATGCAGAGACGCGATATCAACGTATCTCTTCTGATCGGGTAAATCGTAAAGCCCCAATCCCTGGTCGCGCTAAATAGTCGAGATCCACCTCAAAACACTAGTAGAAAATTGTACCTAAAAGTATGTAATATAAAAATATAGAAAATAATAAGAAAATATAAACTAAATAAATAAAATATATTAAGTAAAATATAAATAAAATAAAAATAAATTATAAAATAAAATAAATAATGTCAAAATTGAAAAATATAGTGAAAATTAGAAAAATAAATTAAATATTATAAAAAAGTAGACAAATATGAAAAATTATATTAAAATAAGAGTAAGTTTAGATAAATTTATAACAATCATGGGAATTGTTGGCAAGCGTAGAAATGAGAGCAAGCGGGATAATTTTGTCAGAATTGCTGAGCAGAGAGTGAATACAATTCTAGATCAATTCCGCAAGCTCGGCAATCTCTCCAATGTAAGGAACTATGACTACAATGAAAAGGATATTAAAAAAATCTTTCAAATTTTAACGGGTGAATTAAAAAACGTAAGAAAAAAGTTTGACACAAAAAAAAGCATGAAAGGAAAATTTAAATTATGACTTTTGGGGGTTAAGCATGGAGAATAAAAATCTTCGTGACATTTTGGATGAAGGCGGTTTCATTGACTACAGGGACATTTTTAGAAGCTTGGAGCTTAACAGTCTGCTGAACTCATCGTTACCCTTTGAGGATGGTTATGAGGATGGCTGTGATGACGAGATTACTTCGCATGGCGAATGGTTGCGAGTATTGAAGAAAAAGAAGGGAGGAAGTGCTAAACGGAAGAAAATTTGAACACTAACTTTTTTAAAAAGACAGGTTACCGGCCGATTGATTCGGATCGGCAATCTGGGTTGTAAGCTTTTTTAAAAAGTCAATGTTTTCAAATGAGAGGTTTGATTTTTGATAAACAAAATAGATTTTATTGGTTTCATAGAGGTTGATTTTAGCTGCTAGGACCTCCTTTTTTTGTAAATATATAAAGTCTGGGGTTCCGGGAATGGGGGAGTAGTATGACAAGCGGGGTGTTACTCCCATCTCCCGGACATACCAGAGAGTTTTTTCAAAATCACTGATATTTTGTCCAGGATATCCGAATAACAGGTAGACCTCTATCTGTGCTCTGGGGTAACCTGCCTCCTCCAGGTTAGTCACCGCATTTTCCATCTGCTGTTTATTCACCTTATGACTGCTGTTGGCCAGGATCCTGGAATCGATAGATTCAAAGCCGAGTCGAATTGTTTGAAAACCGGTTTCATAGAGGAGGCTGGCTGTGGTGCGGTCTATCTCCCGGATGTGGAGTCCATTGGGAGTATGGAATTTAACATTATGAATTTTTTTTAATTCACTGAAAACCGGGTAAAACCGTTTTTCCTTATCTATCAAAAGAGCGTCATCAAAAATAACGATATTTTCTGCGCCATACTCTGCAACCATAGAGTTGATCTCAGCCAGGATCGATTGCGGTTCCCTTTGCCTGAAGCCATCATTTAGTAGGGCCGAAGCACAATAGGAACACTTAAATGGACACCCCCTGGAAGTGAGTAAGGGTAGAGCCAGGTGGCTGCTCAAGCGGTGGAACGCCGGAAAGGGGATGTCATCCAACCTCCTGAAATCGGGGTGGCTGTAAACCCGGCCGCCCAGATCCCTGATAAATTGCAGAATAAATTCTTCTCCCGAACCCTGACAGGTGTGATCAATGGTAAGGTATTCACCGATAACCGCCGGGGGAACAAGGCCGGGCAGTGTACCTCCAAGAACGATTTTTGCCCCTGGAAAACGTTGCTTCAGTAAATCCACAGTAAACGTAACTCCATCAATCCAATAGGTCATCAGGGTAGTGACCAGTATCACCTGCATGTCCGGTAATTTTTCAATTTTTTCGCGAAAAATGGTGGATGGCAGACCGTAGCGTGAATAATTACGGGGAATTGTTTTGTATATTTCCGGTTTTTCCACAATTTCCCGAGGGAATTTCCCCCTGCCGTTGCCGGCTGATTTAATGGACTGATCCTCCTGAAACCGGTCCAGTGCATCGAGCCAGAATATCTGGCAATCCGTGTACTTTTCCAATACTGAAGCAAGATAGAGCAGGCCCATCGGGTGTAACCACAAATCATAGGCTGTGAAATCGTAAATGTAAGGATTGACCAGTAAAACGTTCATAACCTGGCCCTCACGACTCTGGGGATGTTGTTAAGGTCATTGAAAAACCGGATGTTCTTGAATTTATTTTTTCTTAACAGGGCAGTCACCACCCCCCGCTGGTTGTAACCAATTTCCAGGAATAACCTGCCGCCGCTCATCAAATAAGCAGGTGCCTGCCTGATAATTTTTTCCAATACTTCGCTGCCTTTTTCACCGCCGGCCAATGCCTGGCGCGGTTCAAAGTTTTTTACGTTTTCAGGCAGGTGCTGCCATTCAGCCGCTGAAATATAAGGGGGATTGGCAACAATCATATGAAAACGGGTATGGAAAGTTGGGAATAAATCTGCCCGCCTGATCTGAATACGTTCAAATACCCGCTGGCGGTATATGTTTTTTTTTAAAATGTGGATAGCTGCGGGGCTAATCTCCACGGCTGTAATCTGTGCCATGGAATGAAGTGCCAGTGAGATGCAGATGTTGCCGCTACCTGCCCCAATGTCAAGAACCCGGTCCGCTGCCTTGATTTGCTTGAGTGCCTGTTCCACCAAAAGTTCTGTTTCAGGTCTGGGTATGAGTACATTGTGATTGACAAAAAAGGAGGTGGTATAAAAGTCCTTGGATTTTATGATATAAGCCACGGGCTCATTTTTCTTGAGCCGTTCCACGTAGCGGTAAAATTTGCGTAAGGCGCTCAAATCTTTGACCTCCTTCTGGCGGGATGTCCAGTACTTTTGCCTGGACAACCGAAAGGCATGTTCCAAAAGGATTTGCAGGTCGAGGTCTGCGCCTTTGCGGTTGATTTTCTTTAGGGCTGAGGAATAGAGGTTGCTGAAGCGCACTAGGCTATGATCTCTTGCAAACGCTCTTCAACCATTTTCTTTTTGAACAAGTCGCTTAGTGTTAGGATCATATCTTCAAGATTGCCGTCTAAAATCACTTCAACGCTATAATTCTTACCGGTTATCCTGTGGTCGGTGACGCGGTTTTGGGGAAAATTATAAGTGCGGATTTTTTCCGAGCGCTCGCCGCTGCCCACCTGTGATTTGCGGTCATTGGCAATGGAGTCGTCCTGCCGGTTCTTTTCCAGTTCATAGAGCCGGGCTTTGAGAATTTTCATCGCTTTATCTTTATTTTTATGTTGGGATTTTTCGTCCTGGCAGGAAACAACGATGTTGGTGGGGAAATGGGTGAGGCGTACAGCTGAAGCTGTGCGGTTTACATGTTGACCCCCGGGTGCTGAAGAGGCGAAAGTATCGATGCGAATTTCCTTGGGATTGATGGCAACCTCCACATCGTCAACCTCGGGCAATACTGCCACTGTAACCGTGGAGGTGTGGATCCGGCCGCTCGATTCTGTAACCGGTACCCGCTGCACCCTGTGCACGCCACTTTCATATTTGAGGAAACGATTGGCCTGGCTTCCCCTGACATAGAGGATAATTTCCTTGATACCGCCGATTGCCGAGTAATTAGTGGATATCACCTCACTCTTCCAATTCTTTCGTTCTGCCACCCGGGTATACATGCGCAGCAAATCTGAGGCAAAGAGCGAGGCTTCATTGCCGCCTGCTCCCGCGCGAATTTCAAGAAATACATT
>CBFDCH010000024.1:0-10884 GCA_965603235.1 uncultured bacterium
GCTCAATCTTAGCGGCAGACAGATCTCTTATTTCCAGGCTGCACTCCACCTGGCCGGGGATGACATTGGCTGCGCCGGGTCGGGCTGTGATTTGTCCCACTGTGGCCACCTGTGTACCTTTGATGCGGCGGGCTACCCGGTTCACTGCAATAACAAAGTGGGAAGCCGCTAACAAGGCGTCACGGCGCATGTGCATCGGCGTGGTGCCGGCATGATTTGCCTCCCCCTCAAATTTCACCAGCCAGCGGTTAATGCCCACAATACCTTTGACCACCCCAATATTTATATTTTCACTGCTCAGGATTTTACCCTGCTCAATATGAATTTCCAGGAAGGCTTTGATCTCTTTTTGAGATCGTTTGGCCCGGCGAACCTGTTGAGGATCTCCCCCCAGCTTGCGAATTCCCTCTTCAACGGTCAGGCCGCTGAAGGTTTTAACCTGCAGCGACTCTGGCGTTAGTTCTCCCAATGCTCCCCTGCTGCCGGTCAATCCCCCCTCCTCGTCAACAAAAACAACCACTTCCAGGGGATGGCGCGTACTTATCTTTTTTTCATGTAAAACCGTTACACACTCAATGGCCGCCAGTACACCCAGTGCGCCGTCGTATTTACCACCATTGGGAACCGTATCAATATGGGAGCCGAAAAGTAAAACAGGCAAATTTTTCTGGCTGCCGCTTCTGTGTCCGATGATATTGCCGGTGGTATCTATCCTAACCTGCAGGCCCGCTTCTTTCATCAAGCCAAGGATATATTTTCTTCCATTAATATTGGCGGAGCTGAAGGCCACACGGTTTACACCACCCGACGTGGTTTTGCCAAATTCAGCCAATTCCTGAATGTGTTTTTGTAAACGGCGGCTGTTGACTCTGATTTTTTGCATATCCTCTTTACCTTCCATTGACGATATAGGATTTCCGATCATGGTCCCGCCAATAAGGATACTGAAGAAAAGCGGGATAACTGCAAATTTCATTTTTCCCTCCTGAATCTTTGAAGCGCTGATTTTCCCCATCCTCTGCGTTTAATGCCTCTTTCATGGCTCTGATACTTTTTTTTAACAGGGGGCGGGTTCTGGCCTTTAGTTGCTCAACATATTTGGCAAAGGAACGGACAGCTTTCAATACCTTGTTAATCATCCTCTTTTTAACCATTCCCGCCAGGGCAGATTTTGGATGAACAAAAGTCTGATAACAATACAATGTGTAGTCCCCCCCCCGGGGAGAAAACCTGGCAAAACCGCGATTTATTTTTAATGATGTAGACTCCACCATGAACCACTTGACCTGATAAATTCCATTTGTAGAAAGGGATAATTGGTTGTCCGTAACCGTTTTATCATTGGCTGCCGGCCAGGGTACATTTGTGGTAAAGGAAACGATTTTGCGGATTGGTGAAATTTGTTTTCTTATTGTCACTTCCATTAAATCCTGGGTAAAGTTTTTCTGGTTGGGATAGTCACTGAGAATGGCGGCGCACTCCTCCGGGGTCGCCTTAATAATACAGAAAAGAGTTAATTCCGGCCAGGGGGCGCCTTTGATCTTTTTGTTCCTGATTATGACCTCTCCATTTTCCAACTGCTCCATCTCAGCCGGAGTGAGCTCAACGGCCGATGTTAAATGGGGGATTAGAACCAGCGCTAGCAAAATGAATATAATCCATTGGACTCTTGATTCCATGTTTCTTCAGATTCGTATTGTACATGATTTGTGACCAAATATAAAGATGGCTTGTCCCAGCCTATCATTGCATAAACTTCATCTCTTGGGGAGGGCAGGTGGTATGATTGGGGCACCCGCGAGGGGTAAATTTAGGCGCCTTTCCCTTTTTTTTCATTTTTTTGTTGACAGGAGGAAAAAATGATAATACCATAGCAGTAGACCGACCGTCGGTCTAGACCGATGGTCGGGTGAGGTTGTGTGATGGCTAGAATTATTAAGGATTATGATGAACGGTTGAATGAATTGCTGGACGCCGCTCAAACTCTTTTTTTTTCCAAGGGCTATGAAAAAACATCAGTGAACGATATTATAAATTCTGTGGGAGTGGCAAAGGGAACCTTTTACCACTATTTTAACTCCAAAGTGGATTTGCTGGACAAACTTGTTGACCGCTTTATCTCCCTTACTTTTCAAGAAGCCCAAGAGATGAGTAATCGCCCATTCCCCGATGCCATTGAAAAATTGAATGCTTTTTTTGAAACCATACGCAATCAAAAAGTGGCTCAAAAAGATTTGATGATGCTGTTCATGAAGGTGATGTATACAGATGAAAACCTGATGTTACGCCACAAGATGTTTAGACGAAGTGTTGAGAAATTTGTACCCCTGCTCCGGGAGATTATTGAGGAGGGAGTGACGGATGGTTCCCTTCAGCCGGTTGACGTTGTTGAAACTCCGGAGCTCATCTATGGGCTGGGTATTTCTATTAATGAAACGGTGGTTCAGCTGTTGCTGCAGGTGAAGGAGAAGCCGGATAATCTGACTTTAATCGAAAGTAAAATCTCAGCCCTTGAACGATGCATCGAGCGCTTACTGGGAGCAAAGGAACGGTCAGTAATATTTGTAAACCGGCAAATTCTTGAGGCGTTTAAACCGGAGGAAGGATGAAAAAAACGGTAATACTTGTGGTCTGCCTGACCAGCCTCTTTTTGCCGCAATTTGCAGAAGTAGACATTTTTGGCTACTTTGAGAACCGCTTTTTTCTTGTTAACCACCGGGATCTCTCCTGGGATTGTTTTTCTGACAAATTTAAGCTGGGAGATTACAATCGCCTCCGTCTAAATTTGCAGGCAAAACCCTCTGAAAAAGTAATCCTCAATATGGCGGTGGATTTTTTCACCTTTCATGGCATTATGACAGCACCGCTGGGCAGTTATGGAAATGTGGCGGGTAATGAGGCCGACTTAAGTACGGAAAAGATTAATCTTGATCGAGTCTATGTGGACCTCTATTTTAAACATTTCGACATCTCTATAGGCAAACAGAGGATAGCCATGGGTGTATCATACCTGTGGGCACCGCTTGATTTATTTAACCGGATCAACCTTTTTGAACCAAAAGAGGAAAAACCGGGTGCCAATGCCGTCAAAGTATATGTACCGCTGGGAAAGTCCACCAGTATCACCGGGGTATTTGCGCCGGAGAGTAATTTTAATTATTCCAAATCAGGGCTCAGGGCACAGACCCAGCTCCTGGGAATAGATATGGCATTGACCCTGATGCGCAATGGTCCTTTTGACACCTCCATTTACGGCATTGATTTAAGGGGTGAAAATTTTATTGGCTGGTGGTTCGAGGGTGGATATTTTATTGGTCCGCAGGAGGAACACCATAAAATTGTAGTTGGTTTTGACTATACCTTTCCAGTGGGAAACGGATTGTATTGGTTGAATGAGTATTTTTATGATTCCAGCGGCCAGAAGGACAGCTCATTATATGATTATGATTTGTTGGCCTCAGGAGATAGGTTTACCCTTGGACGCTCCTATTACTTTTCAATGCTCAGGTACCAGTTTTCAGATTTTATCTCCATGGCACTCAGCTACATTGCCAATTGGGGGGATGGATCATATATGATCAGTCCGGTTTTCAGTTATGAACTTTTGCAAAATGTTTCCCTTTCTGCCGGCTTCTACTTTCCCCTGGGAAATGAATCGGGTGAATTTAATACCCGAAGAACAGATGTTTTTTTTGTATGGCTTAAAATAAATTTTTAAGGAGGTAACCATGTCACTGGTCAAGTTTAATGAGATCTTTAAAATTTATCACACAGGTAAAGTGGATTTTCCGGCCTTGAGTGGTGTGTCGTTTGAAGTGGATGA
Source organism: uncultured bacterium (assembly GCA_965603235.1). Lineage (GTDB taxonomy): Bacteria > Acidobacteriota > Aminicenantia > UBA2199 > UBA2199 > CBFDCH01. The sequence goes on from CBFDCH010000024.1 coordinate 3,824, forward strand.
AGGGGAATTTCTTTCCATTGCCGGACCATCCGGATCCGGTAAAACTACAATTTTAAATATCATCGGCTGTCTGGATCAACCCTCCAGAGGAACTTTCTATCTCAATGATATGGAGGTTGGGTCCAAAAAAGGAAATGAACTGGCAGAGATTCGCAGGCATCAAATCGGCTTTATCTTTCAAACCTTTAATTTGATACCCATTCTTACCGCCTATGAGAATGTAGAATTCCCACTGATTTTAAAAGGAGATTTAAGTTCGGCTGAAAGGAAAACGCTGGTGGAGGAGATGTTGACAGATGTGGGCCTTAAGGATTTCATGCGCCGGAAGCCATCGGAAATGAGTGGTGGTCAGCAGCAGCGGGTGGCCATTGCCAGGGCTCTGGTAAAAAAGCCCAGCCTGGTGCTGGCTGATGAACCCACAGCCAACCTGGATTCCAAAAATGGCCAGGAGGTCCTTGATTTGATGCTGCAATTGAATCAAAAAATGAATGCCACATTTGTTTTTTCCACCCACGACCAAATGGTAATTGATTTTGCCCGTCGGGTGATTACCCTGAAGGATGGCGCTATTGCCTCCGATGAAAAGAGGGGGTAGCCATGTTAACCTTGTTAAAATTTGCCTTTCGTAATATCTTCCGCTTCAAGCGGAGGACTTTTATTACCTTTTTTGCAGTTTCTTTTGGCCTGGCCCTTTTGATAATCATTGTCTGCCTGCTTAATGGTATGGATAAACAATCTATCTCAAACATCATAAACTGTCAGACCTCTCATATTAAAGTGTTTAAAAAGGGCTACTTTGATAAGCGTGATGATCTTCCCATGAATTTCACCATAAAAAATCCGGACCAATATCATGGGGTGATTAAAGAGATACCTGGAGTAAAAGCCGTTGAAAACCGGATTCTGTTTGCTGCCAGCTTGATCAAAGGAATGGATGAACTGCCCTGTTTGGGTGTAGCGATAGAGCCGCAGCGCGATCCCGATCTCTTTAATATCAAACAGTCCCTGCAAAAGGGGGAATGGCTGGAGCCGGGTGATAACAACATCCTGGTGGGGAACGATCTTGCCAAGGATATGGGCCTTGAGGTTGGAGATTTGATTACCATACGCATGGTTTCAGCAAGCGATGATGAAAGATATAGTTGGAATGCTTTGGATCTGGAGATCAAGGGAATTTTTGAATCGGGAAATCCTACTGTAGACAGTAACCGTATCATCCTGCCCATGAAAGTGGCCCAGGAAGGATTGAGTATGGAATCAGAGGTGACCGAAATTGTGGTTCGGCTCACATCAGATGATGACAAACTGATTGCCAAAGTACAAGGCCGGTTGACTGCATCTTTGCATCCGGCTGTAGGAAGTCTTGAAGTTCGTTCATGGAAGGATCTGGCCAGCACCTTTCTGGCAATCAGCAGGATTAAAACCAAATATAGCGGCTTTATTGTTTTTATCATGCTCTTTGTGGCATCGATCGGCATCATCAATACCATGCTTATGACCGTGCTTGAACGAACCCGGGAAATCGGCATGCTGGGAGCTTTGGGTATGAAAAAATCCGATATCATGAAACTGTTCATTTTCGAGGGGGGTTTCATTGGCATCATTGGGTCTGTTTTTGGCTGTATTCTTGGAGGTCTGATTAGCTGGTATCTGGAAGTAAAGGGCTTCTCCATAGCTTCGCTTGGAGAGATGATGACCGATATTTCAAAGGCTGCCTATCCGGTAAAGGATGTGTTTTATGCCGATCTAACCGCTGGTGTTTTGGTGATGACCTTTATCTTTGGAGTTGTTATTGCCACCCTTGCCAGTGTTTATCCGGCCAGACGGGCGGCCAAACTGGATCCAATTTAGGCCCTGCGGCATATTTAAGGGTAAGGAGATCACAATGAATGGAAATATCTTAAAAATGAGCTGGCGCAATATTTGGCGGAACAAAAGGCGTACCTTCCTGTCAGTTTTAGCCATCGCTGTGGGTGTGATGGTCATCATATTTGGGAAAAGTTATATCACTGGAATTATAAACAGTACCAGTGAAACCATGATCAAAACACAGAGTGGTCACATCCGTATTGCCCATTCTGAGTATCTGAGGCTGGAGCGGATAATGCCCAAAGAATTTTTAATTGAATCTCTCCAGCAGGTGAAAAAAGAGATCACACAGATTGAGGAAGTAAAATCAATACAGGAGATGATAAAGTTTGGGGTGATGTTGAACCGGGGGGAAAAAACTGAGGCCGGCCTGGCCATAGGGGTCAATCCGCAAATTGCCAGAAATGATATGGATTTGGGGCAGATGGTGAAGGAAGGTGAATACTTTAAGCCGGGATCTTTGGAATTGATGATTGGCAAAAAACTAGCTGAGACGATCGGAGTGAAAGTAAATGAAGAACTTTTACTGGTTACTACGGATATCAACTACTCCACTTACGCCCTGCCTTTTAAAGTGGTCGGTCTGATTGAAAGCGGCTATCCAAATATCGATAAACACCTGGTTTATATTCCCTTTGGCAAAGCACAGGAGATGGTGGCATATGAAAATTCCTGCCAGGAAATCCTCATTTATCTAAAAGATGGAAAACTGGCGGAATCGATTGGTGAAAAGGTCAGGTCTATCCTGGATCGGGTTATACCCGCTCACTCCCTGAAGGTGATTCCCTGGCCGGAGAGTGATTTTGCCACCCAAATGGTTCCTTATGTCGAAGGTATGTATGACAAAATTTTAGGCCTGGTGATGTTGATTGCCGGACTGGTAATTCTCAATACCATGCTTATGGCTGTCATGGAGCGTTATCATGAAATCGGGGTAATGAAAGCCATGGGCTTTAAGAACCGTGAGATTTTTTCCATGATTTTTGCTGAAGCTTTTTTCATTGGTACCATCGGATCTTTCATCGGTTCTGTTATTGGCGGAACATTGGCAGCGATACTGGAAAAAACCGGCATTGATGTTACCAAAATGATGGGTGGAGACATCATGGATAAAATGGATATACCCATTCCCATTTATGGCCGGGTTCTTTACACTGACCTCACACTTGAGATTTTGATCAGTGCATTTGTTTTCGGTATTGTAATGGCGCTGATTGCAGTCATTTATCCGGCCATAAAATCTGCCAGGATGTCTCCGGTGGAGGCCTTTCGTTCCCAATTAAAGGTGTAGATGTCTGCAAATAAAAGGAGATAAAAATGAAAAAAATATACTTAATTACTCTGATAGTATTTGCCCTTGTATCGGTTTGTCCGGGGCAAACAAACCTTACCGGGGAGCAGCTATTGGATAGAATTGATCAAAATATGGTATTTACCACTGCCTATGTGGAAGTGGATATGATCATTACCATCCGCAACCGCACCATAACCAAGAGTTTTATCAGCTATGCCGAAGGCAATGATAAATCCTTTATTGAGTTTTTAAGTCCGGCCCGGGACAAGGGAACAAAAATGTTGAAATTGGTGGATATTATTAAGATTTACTATCCGTCTGCGGAACGGGTGATGCGCCTCTCCGGCCATATGCTGCGGCGCAGCATGATGGGTTCTGATATGTCCTATGAAGATATGACCGAGAGGGCCACCAAGCTACGGGAGGAATATGTGGCTGAGATTACGGGGGAGGAGGAATTTAACAACAGACCCTGTTATATTCTGGTATTAACCTCAAAACTATCGAAACAAACCTATTATACGCGGAAAGCCTGGGTAGATAAACAACGATATATTGGTTTAAAGGAAGAACTTTATGCCAAAAGTGGCAAATTACTCAAAGTTTCGACGGTTGATGAGATAAAAAAATACGGCAATCGTTTCTATCCCATAAAACTGACAATGGAGGATAAACTTCGTAAAAACTCTAAAACCGTGATGAAAATCAAAACCATAAAATTTGATATTAATATAAGCGGTGAAATCTTTAGCGAGCGGCATTTGATGAAAAAGTAAATAAAAAAGTTTTCTCTTTTTCTTGGCTGTTTTCTGTTATAATAATCCAAAATATTTTAAATTTTTATAAAAACTGGTCGTACTTGGAGTGACAATGATGCGAGCTCTTTTGTTGGTGATTATGGGACTGCTGTCAATTGGTATGCTTCAAGGGGATGGACCTCAACAGGAACGGATAAAGGAGAGGGTGAGTGTTGTAAATGTAGAGGTTGTGGTTCGCGTCTTTCACAAGGGACAGCCTGTCTCCGGTCTTAAAATCGAGGATTTCATTCTGGAGGTTAATGGACGGCCATCACCCATTCATGGTTTTTATGAGTCTATAAAGAAGATAACAGGCCGTGGTAAGCAGGATGACCACGGGCGCTTGCGTAAATCCCGGCTTTTCATCCTCATTTTTAACATTAGTGATTATACCCTGGATCTGAAGCAAGGTGTAAAACTTTTTTTCGCTAAGGTATTTCGCCCGGGTGATCGCCTCATGGTAGTAACCAATGACTTTTTCCTTCAGGACCGCCTCCTCCTTAATCTGCCTGCCGAAGAGAAGAAAATTTTAAAAATACTGACACTGGAAGCGGAAAAATACAAATACCTTTTGTTTAATTCACGGAATACACTGAAAGAGTTCCTTCGTTCTTTTTTCGATGAATGGAAGTCGATTCCCGAATTGAGGGACAGTACTATCCTGATGTATCAGAATTTTTACCTGCAATATATACGGGACTTTAAAAAATATTTTTTGGATATCAATGAAGAGCAGTACAATCAGATTGCAAACTTTATCAAGGAAAAGAGGCTGGAAACCTGGGTGCTGAATTTTTACCAGATAGGGGGCTGGTACAGGCCCCATTTAAACTCGATTCTGGAAAGTTTTTTACTCACCAATGAGATCAGACATGAACTGGATGTGGGCCATCAATTGCCTGTGGATCGATTGGCGCGGTTGTTTTCCGGTACTGGAGCCACCTTTCAGACCATTTTAATGAGACCGACGAAACATTTTGATATTAGCTTTGATTTCTGGGACGAGGGCACAGGGATAGGCGGCACTCAGTGGCAGTTTGATTATATGTTGCTGCCCACACCTTCTGAAAATCTCTTTAAAAAAGTCAGCCTTATGACCGGAGGCGTGCTGCTAAACTCCAACAGGGTGGATCATTTTATTGAACGAGTGATTACTACTAAGGATATCTCATACGCCATGACCTATGTGCCCGAGAAAAGTGGCGGGCGCAGGGACAGGATAAGAATCAAGGTCAAGCGCCCGGGCTGCCGCATATACTATAATAATCAACCGGTTCCGATTAAGCCGGCGCGTGACCTGTCAAGTAAAACTGAGTCAAAACCCCAGGTGGTTTTGCACCAGGTAATGTTATCCGGAGCTGATCTTCATGTCAAAGCAGCTGGTTTTCATCTCAAAAACGCGGATTCTGTCATAAAGGCCAAGGCAAGGCTGCGGATAAGGATATTAAACGGACATTTCAAAACTTTCTATGACCGGTTCCGGGATTTTGAGTTCAACGGCGAGTTGGACCAAACGATTCGTTTTAAAGATAAAATGCTAAAATCAGGCAAGTATTATATGATTGTTGAGGTAAACGATCTGCAAAACACTTCGAGTGACATGGTTATCTACGACATTAAAGTGGCTGCCAATGGCCGAATCATATCTGTCAATGGGTAACGGCTGAAAAAATCCCAGGGACTGATTTCGCCTTTTCACGGCAACATCCCTACTCCGGCACATCTAATAAATTTAGCTCTGACATTTTTTCCGGCTATTTGAATTTTAATTAATATAACATATAATAATTATATCGGATGGTTTACCGCGCCAAATCAAAGCTTTCTGGGAATATTATTTGCAAGAGGAGGAAGAATGAGTTTAAAAAAACATAACCGAAGCCGTAGGAATTTTTTAAAAACAGGATCAGCAGATCCTTGCGGAAGCAGATATGGCTAAATTTGCCTGTGACAAATGTACTATCTGCTCGGTTAATTGTACCATGGGCTTTAATATCAAGGAGAGGGCAGAGGATATTTACAGGCTGAAGGACGTGCCGGTAGATTTTTTGGGTTAGGTTGTTCATGGATGGGGGGGTGTACTGATGACAGGCGTGATTGATCTCAACCATCTTGAGAGGGGTTTGGCCTATGAAGAATTTAAAGCTATTGTATCCAGGCAGATAGAGGAAGGTGAGAAATTACCGGAAGAGGAGTGCGATCCTTATCATAATTACATGAAATTAAACATGGCCAGGATGATGCGCCTGGATCGTGACATCCGCTTGATTGATGATTTTAGAACCATCCAGGCCAGGATTAAGAAGCCAATAGTCTGGGTTTTACTAGTGGAAGCCTGGTGTGGGGATGTCGCCCAGAATTTGCCGGTTTTTGCCAGAATAGTCCGGGAAGTGCCGGATATTTCTCTCACACTGTTGTTGCGTGATCAGAACCTTGATGTAATGGATCACTATCTCACCAGTGGCGGACGGGCCATTCCCAAGTTAATTTGCCTGCAAAAAGCCGATTTTAAGGAGCTGGGTACCTGGGGTCCCCGGCCCAGGGAAGCGCAACAAATCATGACAGCCTACAAGGCCAATCCCCAGGGTGCCAAGGAAGAGGTGATTAAAACCATACAATTATGGTATGTGAAGGACAGGGGCGTTTCGCTTCAAAAAGAACTATTGGAACTCCTCTCTTTATGGGGAGTGGTCTAATCATGAGTTTATCAACCGCGGCAGTACTATTGTGGATAAACGCCCGGAAAGTGAAGGCCTGCCCTGGCCCTTCGGAGTATTTGTTCATACAAACGGCCATGTTTTTATCACTGAAGCGGAGAAATCGAGAATCAAGGGAAAAAAGAGACCCGGGGCATTGAAAAATAGAGCAGCCAGGTCATGACAAATCTGTGACAGTGGCGTGTTGAAAAATCTCCCTTTTCACCTTAGCATATATGTGGGTGTATTTTTAAAGGGGGGAAAACTTACTCTGGGTGTGAGTCTTGTGCTCACATCCGTCCAAAGCTTTTTCCAGTGATTATCAATTAGCTTCGTTTCGATTTTACCCGTATAAATTACAAATGGTGCAAGTCTTCGGGACGCCGTTCGCGCATCCCCGTTATT